>JASBUY010000056.1 GCA_030147645.1 Aquabacter sp.
TCCCATACGGTTAGGCCCGCCATGGGAAAGTGGCGCAAAAGCGCCTCGGTCGCCCAGGGCTCCGTCTGATAAAGGTCGTTCTCTTTTCGAGCGTAGCGTGATGCAACAACGGTCATGGCATCACGCTCCCCAGGTCTGCGAGAACTCGGCTCCGAAGAGGCCATCCCCGCGCGGTGAAAGAAGGCCGTCCGCGATTGCCTGCGCCGCGCCCTTTGGCCCAACGACCTTGCCGCTCGGCTCCAGGCGATAGACCTGTTCCGTCTCGCCGCTGGCTTTGTGCAGGTGGAAGACGACTAGGCTCTGCCCCCCCCCTACAGGCATCAACGATGCGCTGAACGCGAACGGGAACCTTCGGCTCCTTTGCAGCTTTCGTCATGCCACGCGCTCCTTGTGCAGGTCGGGAACGCCCTTGCGGGCCGGCGGCCATTGGATAGAGGCAAGCCTGCCGAGGTCCGCACCACTCTCCCAAAGTGGGGGCACATCGAATTCCGGCGGCGGACGCACAGAGGCGAGAACACCACCGATGACATCGACGGGATCGCTGGTGTCACGCCGAAGCTTTGGCCCAAGCACAAGCGCTCGCTTCATGCCTTCCATCAGCCCTCTCAGGAGGGTCGGACTCGCTCCACAGGTGAGATCCGTCAGAAGTTCGGCATCCTCTTCCCGAAGGTCGAAGGGATCGGCGTAGCGCTGCAGAATGGCGTAGCGCTCGTTGGCGCCTGGAAGCAGCACCGGGATTTGCATCCCGAAGCGCCGCCACAAAGCGGGGTCGAGACTGTCCTCGCGGTTGGTCGCAGCGACGCAGATGCCGGAGAAGGCTTCGACATATCGAAGCAGCGTGTTCAGCACGGCGTTCATCTCGCGCGCACACGCCTGATCGTCGTTTGAGCGACGCGAGCCGATGCTGTCCACCTCGTCCAATAGGACGACGCACCTCCCATCAGCCTCGCGCAACACGGAAAACAGTTCGGCGACGTTTCGACCGGACCCGCCCAAGCTGCTCACGACAAGCTGTTCGGTTTGCACCGCGACAAGCGGGACACCCAGGCGGGCGGACAGATGGTGCGCGAGCGTGGTCTTGCCGGTGCCAGGAGGGCCGAACAGAAGCGCAGAGCGGCGTGGCTTTATTCCCACCGCCGACAATGTTTCGGCGGCGTTTATTTCTGTGAGCCATTCATAAATGGCCGCACGTACCGGGCCGGCAAGGATGGGCTCCTCGGCTTCGCCTGGCTGCTTCACCTCAGCAAATTTATCCAAGCGCTTCCATATGGCGCCAAGCTCGTGCTGGGGGCGGGGCGTCATCTCGCGGACCTCGCGCATCATGCGCCTGCCCCCTTCTCGACTCCATCGGGCTTGGCTCTTTGCTTCCTGCGCCAGCTTTCGGGGATCTCCATCCCGTCTGATTGACGGTCGCGGCAATGCCCCTCATCCCAGGCGGCCCGACGTGGGTCACCTGCGACGAATGGATTGTCGATGATCCGCTTGCCGGCTTGGCTGTCTGCCGCGCCCTGATCACGTGCAGCATCAATGTCCGCTTCCGTGAATGCGCCTCGCGCCGGTGCACCGGGAGCGGCAGCCCATTCCGGCGGCTCATCCGTTGAGGCGGGGCTTGCCCCGTCATCATCGTCCCTTTCAGGGGCCGGCGGCAGCATGCGCTCGCGCGCAGCGTCTCCCAACGGGGTGCCATCCAGCATCCCAAGATTGGCGAGATAAAGCTCGGCGATTTCCTCGGTTTCACGACGCTTCGCCTTAGCCTGCTGATCTTCCATCGCACGCTTGACGACGATGCGCAGAGCCTTGACATCGAAACCTTGGCTTTTCGCCTCCGCATAGACGCTCTTCACGTCATCTGCTATCGCCTTCTTCTCCTCCTCCAGCCGGACAATACGGTCCCGCATGGAGCGCAGGATTTCGGCGGCGGCGCCGTTTTTCTTTGACATGGGAAACCTCAGGCCGGGGCGTTGTCTTGGTGGGTGGCGCGCTTGGCGGTGCGGAAGTCGATGACGCCTTGGCCGGCGACCGCCGCGTTATGGTCGCGCACGAGGGAGGCGCCACGCGCGGCCATGAACTGGCTGGCGAAGTCGCGGGGGAAGAGCCAGACGCCGGAATGCGGGCACCGGCGCAGGGGAACCGGGGGCGAGGACAGGCCGGCGCGCTCGCGCATTTCGTGGCCGATGCGGCGGTTCACGCCGTTCCGCCCCTTGGGTAGGGCCTTCGCCTCGTCGAGCATCTGGCGGACGGACACATAGTCCAGCACCGCCCGGCGCGGATCGGCCGCGATCATGGCGGCAACGTTCTCCGCCACCAGTCCGGGCAGCGCCGCCTCGATGTTCGTCACCTTGTGGGAGAGCATGCGGGCGATGCCGTCGATGCGGCGGATGATTTCCTGAGTCTCGGGCGGCAGGCCGGCCGGCGCGGCGGCTGCGCGGCCTTCCATGTGGGCGCGCACCACTTCGTTGCACCAGACGTGGAACTCGGGGGACAGGTACTTGGCGTAGGCCATGGCAACTTGCCAGTTCGCCCAGGTTCCTGGCTGGCGGCCGCCGCGCACGGTGCGCACCATGTCATTCCCAGAAATTCCGGGATTGAGATCGGCCAGCGTGTCGAGGAAGCGCCGGGCGTCGGCAGAGCTCAGCCAGTTGGACGGCTGGCGCGCCGGGTCGCCGCCTTGGGCACGGTGCATGTCCGTCAGGGACAGCATCTCGGCATCGATCTGGATGGCCGAGCCCTTGAAGGTCAGGCAGACAGGGCGGGGCATCGCCGCGCGGCCGGCATCGTCGGGCTCGACCTCCAGCGCGGGCGCGGCGGAAGCGCCAAGCGCTGCCATCTGCCAGCCCTTCATGTCCCGACGCAGGTTGGCGGCGGAAATGGCGGGCGACCGGCGGTCTGACGGCGTGCAGGCGAACATCACGCGCCGCAGCGCGCCAGCGAACTCGAAGCACAGGAACGGATGCGGCCGCTTGTCGTCCACCTCGAACTGGCGAACGCCGAACTCATTCAGAACGCGCTCCAGCGCGCGGAACGTGTCGGAACTGCGATAGGCGTGAGAAGCCATTGCAACCTCCTGCGTTGCCAGTGATTTTGATGTGTGCGGGCCTGCGCCCGGTCAGCCGTCTCGCGTCAGCCACTCGCCCAAGCGAAGCCACCGCGTTCCGCAGCGGGCCGCTCTACGCGCCGCCCATATCCGCGCCCATCGCGGCGATATGCGCCTCAAGCCGCGCAAGGCGCTGGCGAAGCTCAGAAAGTTCAGCATTCGCGGACGCCTCCTCGGCGCGCATGGCCGCAAGTCGCGCGGCCTCGGTTTCGCGGGTTTCGACGCGCCGGGCCTCGCGATACCAAAGGCGCTTCGTGCGCCCGTAGAGCCAGCCCAGCTTGCGCGCGGCGCGGCCAATCCGCTCCGCCTCGCTTCCATTCGGCCCGGCAACCCGGCGCAGAAGATCCGAAATTTCGTCTCGGTCGATGGTGGCGGCAGTCATGTCGCCCTCGGAAAATTTTTCCGACATCTCGGAAAAGCTCCTCTGTAGCCTTGAGCCACTGAGGAGAGAGATACCGGATGCTCGCGATGACGCTCACCACGACTTGCCTTGGCCGGATCGGCGTGGTGGAGCGCGAAGAGAAGGGGCGCGCCGGTGAAGGCGCGCCAGTGGGCCCAGCGCGGGAGGGACCGAGGGAGGAAGGCGCCGGGCCGAATGGATGGACGACGGTCGGTGCAATCGCGGCGGAAATCGTCGCGCGCTGCCGGGCCGGAAAGAAGCGCCGGGGACAACACGTCCCCGCCCCGACGCGCTCGGGGACGCCGGAATGATCGCAG
>JASBUY010000057.1 GCA_030147645.1 Aquabacter sp.
TCCGCCGGAATCGCCCTTCTGGTGCAGGGCCAGATTCCGCTGACCATTATCGGCCAGCAAATGTACCAGCAGACCCAGTCCTTCCCCATGCTGGCCCTGCCCTTCTTCATGCTGGCCGGCTCGCTCATGCTGGGCGGCCAACTGGGCGGGGAATTGCTCGCCTTCGCCTCCAAGGCCATGCAGCGCTGGCGCGGCGGTCCGCTCTCCACCACGGTCGTTGCCTCGGTGGTGTTCGGCGGCGTGTCGGGCAGCGCGGTGGCCAATGCGAGCGCGCTCGGCTCGGTGCTCATCCCCTGGCAGAAGAAGCAGGGCTATCCGGCGCCGCTCTGCGCGGCCAACAACGCCACCTCGGCCATCATCGACATCCTGATCCCGCCCTCCATTCCGCTGATCCTCTATTCGCTGGTTTCCAACGTCTCGATCGCGGACCTGTTCACGGCCGGCATCCTCCCCGGCCTGCTCATGGCCGGCGGCTTCATCGTGCTGTGCAATTACATCGCCCGGCGGCGGGGCTATGTATCGGCGGAAACGCCGGTGTCGCGCAGCGAATTGCTGCTCCTGGCCTGGCGCAGCATGCCGGCTTTGCTCATGCCTGTGCTGATCCTGCTTGGCCTGCGCTTCGGCATCGCAACGCCCACCGAGATCGCCGTTCTCGCGGTGCTCTATTCGCTGGTGCTGAGCCTGGTTCTCTATCGCGACATGACCTGGGCGCGGTTCAAGCTCTCCATGATCGAGGCGGGTGTGGCGACCGGCGTCGTCATGCTGGTCATCATGGGCTCGGCCATCGTCGG
The DNA here is from genome assembly GCA_030147645.1 of Aquabacter sp. Taxonomy (GTDB): domain Bacteria; phylum Pseudomonadota; class Alphaproteobacteria; order Rhizobiales; family Xanthobacteraceae; genus Aquabacter. The sequence goes on from JASBUY010000057.1 coordinate 792, forward strand.
CTGGATCCTGACCTTCGACCAGGTGCCGCAGCATTTCGCGCAATGGGTCTCGGCCACCATCTCCAATCCCTTCCTGGTCATTCTGGCCATGAATGTCCTGCTGCTTCTGGTGGGCATGCCCATCGACCTGCCGCCGGCCATCCTGCTGCTGGGGCCGATCTTCGTGCCGCTGGCCGCCTCCATCGGCATGGACCCGGTGCAGCTCGGCATCATCATGGTGCTCAATCTCGGCATCGGCCTCTACACCCCGCCCATCGGCACCACCTTGTTCATCTCCACCTCCATCGCGCGAACGACGCTGAGCGAGGCGACGCGCGAGCTGTGGCCCTTCTTCGGGGTGGCGATGCTGGTGCTGGTGCTGATGAGCTACGTGCCGGCGCTCACCATCTACTGAGCGCCCGCACACCCCACTTCTTCCGACGCGCTGAAAAGGCGGCCCTCACCGGCCGCCTTTTTCGCGTCCGCGCGGTGCCTCCCCGCCATTCACGTCCAGTGCACGGTTTGGCAGCTCAAACATGAATGGCATTCACCTATTGCGCCGAACTTTGCGTTTCAGCGCGCCGGCGGATTTCGGCACACTCCGCCGCCACAGATAAAAACATCCGGGAGGATAAATATGCAGACCCCCGCGCCGGCGCAGGACGTGCAGCTGAAAGACCTCGCGTCCATGGCCCACGCCATCCGCTTCCTGGCGGTGGACGCGATCCTCGCGGCGGGCGAGGGCCACCAAGGGGTGCCGCTGGGCATGGCGGAAATCGCCACCACGCTTTATGCGCGCCATCTGCGCTTCGACCCGGCCGACCCGCAATGGAGCGACCGGGACCGCGTGGTGCTCTCCAACGGGCACGGCTCCATGCTGCTCTATGCCCTCCTGCACCTCACCGGCTATCACCACATGCCCATCGCGGCGCTGAAGAGTTTCCGTGAACTCGGTTCACCTTGCGCCGGGCATCCCGAATATGAGCCCGCCGCCGGCATCGAGGTCACCACCGGCCCGCTCGGCCAGGGCATCGCCAACGCGCTCGGCATGGCCATCGCGGAACAAGCGCTCAATGCCCGCTTCGGCGACGATCTCGTGAACCACCGCACCTGGGCCTTCGTGGGCGACGGCTGCCTGCAGGAAGGCATCGGGCAGGAAGTGATCCAGCTCGCCGGGCACCTGAAGCTCGGCAAGCTCACCTTCCTGTGGGACGACAATGCCATCACCGATGATGGCTCCACCGACCTGTCCATCTCCGAGAATGTGGCCGAGCGCTTTCGCGTCGGCGGCTGGCATGTGCAGGAGATTGACGGCCACGACATACCCGCCATCGACGCCGCGCTCCGCGCCGCGACAGCCGACCCCCGCCCATCGCTGATCGCCTGCCGCACCCGCATCGCCTGCGGCATCGCGCGGCTGGAAGGCCAGCGCGGCGGCCATTCCGGCAAGCTCTTCCCCGAGGACCGCACCGCCATGGCCGAGCGCTTCGGCTGGACGGGTGAGCCCTTCCATGTGCCCCCCGCTGTGCTGGCCGCTTGGCGCGCCACCGCCGCGCCCGGCGCCGTGGCCCGCGCGGCCTGGCAGGCGCGGCTGGCACAGCAGGGAAATGCCGTGCGCGACGCCTTCGCGCAGGCCCAGTCCCGCGCCCTCGCACCCGGCTGGCGGGAAGCGATCCATGCCTTCAAGGCGCGCGCCGCCCAACAGGGGACGGCCGAGTTTTCCATCGCCGCGTCCGGCGCCATCGCCGCCGCCCTGTATGACGTGCTGCCGGAGATGATGACCGCCTGCGCGGACCTGGAGGCCCCCACCAACCACAAACGGCAGCTCACCGCCTTCACCGCCTCCGACCGCACCGGGCGCTACCTCCATTGCGGGGTCCGCGAGCATGCCATGGGGGCGCTCGCCAACGGCATGGCGGCCCATGGCGGGGTAATCCCGCTCGCCGTCACCTATCTGCCCTTCTCGGACTATGAGCGCCCGGCCATGCGGATGGCGGCGCTGATGGGGCTGCCGACGCTGTTCGTGTTCAGCCACGATTCCATCGGCATCGGAAAGAATGGCCCGACCCACCAGCCGGTCGAGATCATCGCCTCGCTGCGCGCCATGCCCAATATGCTGGTTCTGCGCCCCTGCGACGCGGTGGAGGCAGCGGAAGCCTGGGAGATCGCCCTCGCCCATTCCGGCGGGCCGAGCAGCCTCGTCTTCGCCCGCCAGAGCCTCCCCCAGCTTCGCACCGATGGCGGGCCGGAAAACCGCTCCGCGCGCGGTGCCTATGTGCTGGCGGAGGCCGAGGGCGGGGCGCGGCGCGTGACGCTGCTCTCCACCGGCTCGGAGGTGCAGATCGCGCTCCACGCCCGCGCCCTGCTCCAGGCTGAGGGAATTGCGACGGCGGTGGTCTCCATGCCCTGCTGGAGCCTGTTCGAGGCGCAGGACCGCGCCTATCGCGATGGCGTGCTCGGCGCCGGCTGCGTGCGCGTGGCGGTGGAGGCGGCGGTGAAGTTCGGTTGGGAGCGCTGGATCGGCGAGGATGGCGGCTTCGTGGGCATGACGGGCTTTGGCGCGTCCGGCCCGGCTGAGGCGCTTTACCGCCATTTCGGCATCACCGCCGAGGCGGTCGCGGGCGAGGCGCGGGCGCGCCTGTGAGGGAGGAACGGATGCACAAGATCGTCTTTCTGGATCGCGCCACGGTGGCGCCCGAGGTCACCGTCCGCCGCCCGGCCTTCCCCCATGAATGGGTGGAGCATGAGCGCACCCGGCCCGACGAGGTGGTCGCGCGCGCGGGCGAAGCCACCATCCTCATCACCAACAAAGTGGACATCCGCGCCGAGACGCTCGCGCACCTGCCCCATCTGAAGCTCATCGCGGTGGCCGCCACCGGCACGGACTGCGTGGACAAGGGCGCGGCGGCCGCGCGCGGCATCCCCACCGTCAATATTCGCGGCTATGCCAAGGCGACCGTGCCGGAGCACACCTTCGCGCTGCTGCTCGCGCTGAGCCGCTCCCTTTTGCCCTATCGCGACCAGCTGTTGGCGGGCGCCTGGCAGGCGGCGGGGCAATTCTGCTTCTTCGGCAATCCCATCACCGACCTTGCTGGCAAGCGCATCGGCATCGTCGGCGCCGGGGTTCTCGGTCGGCAGGTGGCCGACATCGCCCGCGCCTTCGGCATGGAGGTGGTGTTCTTCGATCCCGCCACCGCGCCGGACGGGGCCACGCATGTCAGCCTCGGCGATCTGATCGAGACCTCCGACGTCATCACCCTGCACTGCCCGCTCACGCCCGAAACACGCGGCATGATCGACGCCGCCGCCTTCGCGCGGATGACGAAGCGGCCCATCCTCATCAATACCGCGCGCGGCGGGCTGATCGTCGAGGAGGACCTGGAGGCGGCGCTGGACGCGGGGCAGGTCTCGGCCGCCGGCCTCGACGTGACGCTCCCCGAGCCGCCCGCCCCGGACAGCGCCTTTATGCGCCTCGCCCGGCGCCCCAACGTCATCTGCACGCCCCATGTGGCCTGGGCCTCCACTGAGGCGCAGCAGGCGCTGGTGGACCAGCTCATGGACAATATCGAAAGCTTCGTCGCCGGGCGGCCGGTCAATGTGGTGGCGCCCGATTAGAGCGCGATCCGATCAGGTTGAATCAGGCTGATCGGTGAATCCGTCTCTAAATTGTCGGTAGAGCCCGTTCCGAGCAGGCGGGAGCCCCTGGCGCGGCCGGCGCGTGCCGCGCCAGGGCCGGCACATTGGCCGTCATTCACCGCTTTCTGGCCGAAGGTCACCTTTTGATAAAAAACGACCCGTGCCTTTATCCACACGTCCGAAACGCAGTCGTGTGGAAAGATCATGGGACAGCATATCAACCAATTCTGTGAAGATCTGCGCGAAAAGCTCACCGCCATCGATGATGGCCTCACGCAGCTCAAGATCAACATTGCGGACCGCAACGCGGACGCCGCGCGCAAGGTCCAGGACCGGCTCGACGCCATCGAGGCGCAGGTGGAGGCGCGGCGCCAGAAAATCGCCGCGGCAAACCAGAGCGCCAAGGCCTGGATCGAAGAAAAGAAGCGCGCCACCGCGGCCGAGATCGCGGCCTGGAAGAGCGCCCACGAGCAGCACAAGCTGGAACGCCGCGCCGAACAGGCGCAAGCCTATGCCCAGCTCGCCTCCGAGATCGCGGCGGCGGCCATCGATCAGGCCGAGCAGGCGGCGCTGGAAGCCTGGCTCGCCCGTTTCGATGCCGACGGCGCGCGGTAAAGGACGACCAGCGATTTCAAGGCGACGGGGGTCGACCATGGGATGCGGTGCGATTATCGTTTCCGGCGTCACATCCGGCGGGGTTGGGGGCTGGGGACCCACGCCGAGACGCGCAATTTCGCCCGAGGGAGTCCGGGCTTGGGCACGGATCTGGTTCGAGTCGATGGCTGACATTGGTCCGGCGATGCGATCGGGGGCCAATGACCGGGTGCACTCTGCCGCCAAGATCGTCGCGATCCGCGATGCGCTGTGGCGCGAGGGCGTTCCGGCGGACGCGGCCCTGGCCGGCACCTGGCTCGACCCCACCGCCCCCATCACCGCCGAAACGCGGGTGTCGGTCACCGATATCCTGCGGGTCTATGCCAATGCCACGCGCTTGACCGCCAGCCCCCACTTCGCCTTTCACGTGGGTGCGAGCCTCAATGTGGCGAGCTACGGCCAGTACGGCTTCGGCGTGCTGAGCGGCCCGAACTTCCGGGCGGCGATCGATTTCGCGACCCGCTACCATCTCGTCTCGGCGCCCCTTGTGATGCTGGGCTTTGAAGAAAGTGGGGAGACAACTGCCTGGATTGTCGAGCCCATCGCCCATCCGCTGGTCGACGACGCGGTCTATCGGTTCGTGGTCGAGATGCAGTGCGGCCAGAACCTCTCCCTTCATCGGGACGTCATGGGACCGGATTTCGGCTTCGACACGGTGGAGCTGAAATGGCCCGCCCCGCACGACGCCGAGCGGGCCGCGGCGGTCTTCGGATGCCGGCTGGATTTCGCGCGCAACCGCAACCGTTTCGTCTTCGCGGCCGAATGGCTGGATCGCGAGTCGCGCTTCGGCAACGCGATCACCTCGGCCGAGGTCATCGCCTTGTGCGAAGCGCGCCTGAAGCAGATCGACGAAGCCAGCGGCACGGCGGGGCGGGTGCGGACCGCCTTGCTCCGCTCTCGGCTGCTGCATCGTTCCATCAACACGGTGACCGATGAGCTCGGCACGTCCGTGCGCACATTGCGGCGGCGGCTGGCGGCGGAGGGAACCTCGTTCCGCGAAATCCAGGACGCCCTGCGCCGCGACCTCGCGCTGCGCTTCCTTCAGAAGAAGGGCGCGACCGTCGAGGAGGTCGCGTTTGCCTTGGGCTTTTCGGACGCGGCGAATTTCCGCCACGCCTTCCGCCGCTGGATGAACCATTCACCCCGCGGGGGAGACGGGCCGAGCGCCCGAAACTGAGCGCGGTTCGCGCGCGCTCCATCCTCAAAGGCAAAGGGTCCCGCCTTGATCCCAAGGCCGGAGGGCGTGCGCCCGCCGGCAGCGCATGACGCATGGCGCGGGGCGAGCCGGGGCGAGCTTTGCGCCCTTTGACCCGGCGGAGCGCGGACGTTCCGCGCCAGCACCTTCGCTCCGGCCGACGCCCGCGCTCCGGCCGCCCTTATCGCGCTGAAACCGTTCGGCCCCTGGAGTTTGACATGACCTCACCGGAGCTTTGCCCGGGCGATTTCCAAATCGACCGCGCGTTTGAAACCTTCATGCAGGGCATCGGCCTGTCTCCCGAGGAGACCGGCGGCGCGATCCGCTTTGCCGGGGCGGACCCGATCTATTCAAGCCGACACCGCATCGGCGCCTGCACGGCCATTCCCATGATGGGCGCCGCCGCCGGCGCGGCGACGATCTGGGCCATGCGGGGCGGCCGTCCGCAAGAGCTCAGCATAGATCTGCGCCGCGCCATCTATGGCGTGAACCCGCTCTACAAGTTCAAGCCAACAATAAACGGCTACGCCTACCAGATGCCCTATTCGCAGGGCAATCATATGATGTTTGATCTCTATCTCACCAAAGACGGGCGTTGGGCGCTGCCCACGGGCGCCTACCCGCACATGACCGCCGAATGGTGCGCGCTGCTGCGGTGCTCGCACGAAAAGGCCAGCATCGCCAACGCCATCCTGAAATGGGAAGCGGAGGATCTGGACCAGGCGGCGGCCGAGCGGAACATGATCTTCGCCATCTGCCGCTCGAGCGAAGAATGGGCGCGCCATCCCCAGGGCCAGCTTCTGGCCGCCAAGCCCTTGATCGAGATCGAGAAGATCGGCGACAGCGCGCCCGAACCGTTCGCGCCGGCTGCGCGGCCCTTGTCTGGGGTGCGGGTGCTGTCCGCGACCCATGTGATCGCGGGAAACGTCGTCTCGCGCACCCTCGCCGAGCAGGGTGCGGAGGTGCTGCAGATCGCCCATCCGCAGGAATTCGAGCACGAAATCCTCGCCATCGACACCGCGGCGGGCCACCGCTCCGCCTGGCTCGATCTGAAATCGGTTGAAGGGAATATGCGGGCCCGCGCGCTGGCGCGCGGCGCCGACGTGTTCGTGGATAGCTATCGCGGGCGCAGCCTCGCCAAGCTCGGCTTTTCCCCTGAGGCCTTGGCCGAACGGCGCCCGGGAATGATCTATTGCTCCATCCGCTGCTACGGCTATGAGGGCATCTGGGCCAATCGCGGCGGCTTCGACATGGAAGCGCTGTGCGTCAGCGGCTTCACCTTCCGTGAAGGCACGCCGGACAATCCCAAATTCCCGCCCACTCAGGTCATGAACGACTATATCGCCGGCTATATGGGCGCGGCGGGCGTGACGGCGGCGCTGATCCGCCGGGCGCGCGAAGGCGGCAGCTATCACGTCAAGATCTGCCTGACGCGCAATGCCATGTGGTATCCGACCCTCGGTCTGGTGGACCCCGAGGCCCCGGACGCCGTCGGTGAGGCCCACACACTGCTCCCGCCGGAGACCATCACCCGCCAGACCCCCTAGGGGGAACTGACCCGCCTGGCCCCCGCCGTGCAGTTTTCGCAGACGCCGGGCGCCTGGCCGGACGGGGTGGTGACGGTGCGCGGCGCGTGCAAGCCGGAATGGCCGGAGGCCCCCGGCTCATGAGCGACGCTCACACCCGGCATCCGCCGCCCTCCTCCTCGAATCCAGACTCCCACGCGATGAGGACGCTCATGTCGCACTCGGACGAACAATGGCGGCGACCGGCGAGCGTCGCCGCTCTGGCATTGTGCCTCGTGGCGCTGACCGGCGGGCTCCCCATCGCTCCCGCGCGCGCCGACCAGAATATCGGCGAGTTTCACAGCCTGGATGGCCCGCAACCCACCGCTCCGGCGGACAAGGGCGCGGTGAAGGCGAAGGCCGATGCCGCGCCCGATCCGTGGGGGCCTGTACCCACCGACAAGCTCTCACTCATCAATCTCGCACCGGGCCTCATCCCCTATTTCAACAACGGCCCCGCCTTCGGCCTTCCGGGCACCGTCACGGGCAATATCCTGGAGCGCACCCAAGTGCTGGGCGACTGGGACGGGCTGCGCACCCAATGGGCCCGCAAGGGTTTGTTCATCGATCTCTACACGACGAGCTATTTCCAGGACGTCACGTCCGGCGGCATGAAGACCGGCACATCCTTCGTCCAGAACGCGCAACTGGCGATCAATCTCGACACCGGGCGGGCGGGCCTTTGGGACGGGGGGCTCATTCATTTCACCCTCCAGTCGCGCTATGGCGGCGCGCCGGCCAACACGTTCACCGCCGGCACCCTCGCGCCGCAATATACCGGGCTGGTGGAGCCGGGCCCGGCCTTTTCCAGCACCACCCTTCCTTCCGAATACTTCCTGGTGCAGGCGCTGAGCAAGCAGACCGCCCTTGTTGTGGGCAAAATCAGCGATGTCTTCATCCCCGATCAGACGCTCTTCGCCGACAGCTACAAATATTATTTCGCGAATTTCAATTTCAACAAGAACCCCATGACGATCAATTTCTATCATCCGATCGCATGGGCGGCACTCGGGGTCTATGCGCCGACCCCCTGGCTGGCGTTTGCGGGCGGCGTGCTGGACCCTTATTCGCAGGCCGACAATTTCGCCCAGGACGCCTTCCAGAAGGGCGCGAACTTCTACGCCATGGCGCTCGTGTCCTACGATCTCGGCGGGCTGCCCGGCCAGTTTTCGCCGGCCTTCAATTGGTCCAACCAGCCGCAATTGAACCTGTCGGCGCCATATGGCCGGCTTTCGGCCGCGCAGGCGCCGCAGGCCATCGGCGCGCTGCTGGGCGCCAACGGAACGGACGGGCTTTCGGCCAATTATATCGACGAGAGCTGGTTCGCCATCGCCAATGTCTCGCAATATCTCTATGTGCGGGACGACGCGGCGACGGTTCGTCAGAAGTTGAAGAGCGGCGGCGTCATCAACGGCGTC
>JASBUY010000069.1 GCA_030147645.1 Aquabacter sp.
CGGCGCGCTCGGCGCCGGGTTGACCTTCGGCGGCAACACGGTCACGGCGCTGCCGCTCTTTCTCGGCGTGCAACTGGACGGGATCTGGACGGCGGGCGACGGGCGCAGCTATGCCCCCTTCCTGCGCGCCGCCTGGATGCACGATTTCAGCCCGAACCGGGAGGTGACGCGCAGCTTCGCGGAACTGCCGGGCTTTACCTTCTCGGGCACCGACATTCCGAGCGTGGCGGACGCGCTGGACCTGCATGCCGGCATCCGCTTCCAGGCGGGCGCGGGCCTCACCTTGAGCGCCGGCCTCGATGCCCAATTGGGCGACGGCTATTCCACCTTTGGCGCCACCGGCGCCATGCGGGTGAACTGGTGAGGGGAGAGGGCGGCGCGGCGGCCCACCTTCCGCCGGTGCGCTCGGATCGTCGAAGTCCTTATGCCGCCGGGCTGAAGCGGGACAGAAAATCCAGCAGTTTCGGGTCGCTCGCATAGGCGACATTGATGCGAAACGCCGCCGCGCCCGGCTGTCGGTCCATGCGGAACACGTGGCTCGGCGCAAGGAAGATGCTTTGTTCCGCCGCAAGGCGGCAGATCTCATCCTCTTGCGCGCCGGGCGGCATTTCGAGCCAGAGATAGAACCCGCAGTCGCGGGGCGCCGGCAGATGAAAGCCGATGGCGGCCAGATCCGCCAAAGCCTGAACCGTGGCCCCCTCGATCCGGCTGCGCAGCCGCCGCAGGTGCCGCAGATAATGGCCGTTGGTGATCAGCCCATGCACCAGCCGCTCCACATGCTCCGAGGTCGCAACCCCGGTCACCAGCTTGATGTCGGCGAGCGCATCGGACAGCCCGCGATGGGCGGCCACGAAGCCGACGCGCAGGGAGGCGGACAGCGTCTTGGAGAAGGTGCCCACATAAAGCACCCGGTTGAGCTGATCGAGCCCGGCAAGGCGCGGGCTCGCGGCCGGCAGCAGGTCAGCGAAGGGGTCATCCTCGACGATGGTGAAGCCGTATTGATCCGCCAGCCGCAGCAGGCCATAGGCGGTGGTCAGGGATAAGGTCGCGCCGGTCGGGTTGTGGGCGAGCGATTGAGTGAAGAAGACCTTCGGGCGCTCCACCGCCAGCTTGGCTTCGAGGTCCGCGAGGTCCGGTCCGTCGGGCAGGCGGCGCACGCCCACCAGGCGGACCTTGCCGAGCCGCAGCTTTCCGAACAGCGGATAATAGCCCGGCGTGTCCACGAAGGCGGTGTCTCCCGGCTCCAGGAAATGCCGCATGATGAGGTCGAGGGCATGATTGGCCCCGTGGGTCATCAGCACCTGACCTTCATCGCAGCGGATGCCGCGCTGATGCAGGGATTGCGCGATCTGCTCGCGCAGCGGCAGAAAGCCACGCGAGCTGCCATAGCCCTGCTGGAAGGCGCCGTGCGGCCGCCCCGCGCGGGCGAACTGGGCGCCGATCTCCGATCCCTCCATCCAGGAGGCGGGCGGGCGGCCATCCCCCGGCCGCACCTCATAATGCTGGTCGAGCTGCTCGCGCAGCAGGGACACCAGATCGAGCGCCTCCGCCACATGGGGGCGCGGCTGGACCGCCGGAGTCCAATCGTTGGAAATCACGTAATAACCGGAACCCGGGCGGGCCTCCAACTGTCCGGTGGCGACCAGGCGGTCATACACCTCGGCCATGGTGTTCTTGGAGACGCCATGCCGGTCCGCTCCCTTGCGAACCGACATCATCTTCTCGCCCGCCTTGAGTTCGCTGGCCGCGATCCGGCGGCCCAACTCCTCCACCAAGGCATCCACCCGCGTGCGAGGCGGGCCCTTTCGGCCCAACTGACCCAGCGATATGCCCATGACAGTCCTGTGAAAACTCCGCGCAACTGTCCCTTGATCGACGGCTAACAGGGAGACAGTCTGCGCACCATACCGTCGGACTACAGGCGGACAAAGGGAGAAAGCGCAAGGAGTTCGCGCAGGCGCACGCCTGTGTCGAGGGTCCTGTCTGTCTGCCTTTTCCGCCGAGCGGCGTTGCAGAATTCAGACGACAGGGATGGTCATGTCCAGCACGTTTCCCCGGAATGCGCGATCCTCGCGCATCAGCGGCTTCCACAAAATGTCTCCCGAGCAGCGGCGCGCCGAAGTGGCGGATTTCGCCGACCTCGATGCAGCGACGACGGCCCAATTGGGCAAGGCCGGCAATATCGATCCGCATCTGGCGGACCATATGATCGAGAATGCCATCTCGACCATTTCCATTCCCGTGGGCATCGCCACCAATGTGAAGGTGGACGGGCGCGACGTGCTGGTGCCCATGGCCACCGAGGAATCCTCCGTGGTGGCGGCGGTCTGCAATTCGGCGCGCCAGTGCTATGACGCGGGCGGCTTCATCACCTCCATGTCCGGCACCAACATGATCGCGCAGATCCAGCTGGTGGGGGCGAGCGACCCGGAGAATGCGCGCGTTCGCATCCTGGAGCGCAAGGCCGAGATCGCCGGGATCTGCGATGCCTGCGACCCCCTTCTGGTCAAGCTCGGCGGCGGCTTCCGCGATCTCGACGTGCGCATCGTCGAGAGCAAGGGCGGCGCGATGGTGGTGACCCACATCATCGTGGACACCCGCGACGCCATGGGCGCGAACGCGGTCAACACCATGGCCGAGCGCCTCGCGCCGCAGATCGAGGCCTGGGGGCAGGGCAAGGTCTATCTGCGCATCCTCTCCAATTTGGCCGACCGCCGGCTCGCCCGCGCGCGCGCCACCTGGCCGGTGGACGCCATTGGCGGGGAAGCGGTGCGGGACGGCATGCTCTCCGCCTATCACTTCGCCGCCGCCGATCCCTACCGGGCATCCACCCACAATAAGGGCATCATGAACGGCATCTCGGCCGTCGTGCTCGCCACCGGGAACGACACGCGCGCGGTGGAAGCCGGCGCCCACACCTATGCCGCCCGCAACGGCCGCTATACCAGCCTGACCCATTGGGAAGCCGACAAGGACGGCAATCTCACCGGCGTCATCGAACTGCCGCTCGCGGTGGGCCTGATCGGCGGCGCCACCAAGATCCACCCGACGGCGCAGGCCTGCCTGAAGGTGCTCGGTGTCTCCAGCGCCGAGGAACTGGCCCGGATCATCGCCGCCGTGGGCCTCGCGCAGAATTTCGGGGCCATGAAGGCGCTGGCGACCGTCGGCATCCAGCAGGGCCACATGTCGCTGCACGCCAACAACGTCGCCATCGCCGCCGGCGCGGTGGGCGAGGAGGTGGCGGCGCTCGCCCGCATCCTGGTGGAGATGAAGCAGGTGCGCCAGGACGTGGCCACGGCCGAACTCGCCAAGCTCCGCGGGCAGGGCTGATGGAACACCGCCTCTCCGATCCCCCCGCCGCGCCCGGAATTGGCGCGAAACAATATGCCGAAGTCTGGGGCGACACGGTCGACCTCAAGGATCTCGGCAAGGCCGTCGTGATCGGGGGCGTCATCGCCCTCGCGTGCTATCTCATCGCCGGGCGCATCCTGCTTGGCTATGCGCCCACCGCCCAGATCGCCCGCACCTACGCCATGCTGTTCGGGCTTCTGGGGTGCGTCGGCGCGGGGGCCTTGTGCGCCCGCCTGTTCGCCCCCAAGCGCGATCTCAGCGAGGCGGAACTGGACGACAGCTGGCGCGACGAGACGCTCGCCGCTCTGGCGGAAGGCGGCCGGTTCGGCCGCACCGAAGACCTTCCGCCCGCCGTGCAGGCGGAGATGAAGGAACTGGGGCTCTACGACACGTTCGTGCGGTATGAGGCGGTTCTCCGCCAAGCTGAGGCGAAGAACCCATGACACCTCTCATGTACGACATCCTGGTCGCGGTGGGCATGGGCCTGCTGGGTGCGGTGCTGTTCAGCGCCATCGGCCTGATCTCCGGCACCGACGAGACCACCACCATCGCCCCGGTGACGCTGCTGGTGGTGCTTCTCGGCGTGCCGCCGGCGGGCGTCTTCACCTTCTGGCTGGCGGCGGCCGTGTCCAAGCACATGACCCACGCGGTGCCGACGGCGCTGCTGGGCATTCCCGGCGACACGCTGGCCGTGCCGCTGATGCCGCAGGCCACCAGCCTGCGCAATCTCGGCGTGCCGCATATCGCGCTGCGCAAGATGATTTCGGGCGCCATCATCGCGGCCTTCCTCTCCGTGCCTCTGGCGGTCCTGTTCGCCGTGCTTCTGGCGCCGTTCGGACCCGCCATCACCAGTGCCGCGCCCTGGATCTTCCTGGCGGCGGCGCTCGGCGTGGCCTATTTCTCCCCCGGCCGCTGGGCCTCGGTCGCCGCGCTCATCCCTTTCGTGCTGCTGATCGTGGGCCTGCAGACGGTGACGAAGGGCTATGGCGTCTCGCTCGGCGTCAGCTACTTCCTCGGCATCGCCATCGGGCCGCTGGTGGCCGATCTGTTCGCCATCCTTTCGCCCCTCGACCGCAAGCGCATGATGCGCAACGCCCCGCGCAGCTTCGTTCTGGCGCCGGACGTGAAGTCCTGGGGCGGCCACTTCCCCAACCCCTTCCGCGTTCTGGATCGCTCCCAGACCGGCTGGACGCTGGTCACCGCCACCATCTCCTCGGCGACCTTCGTGTTCAGCCCGGTGGCGATGACGGTGATGCTGGGCGAGGTGGTGGGCGCGCGGATCAAGCATGCCTATCATCGCCTGACCTCGGTGCTCGCGGCCCGCAACGGCGTGACGGAGGCGACCTATGTGGCCGAGGCGCTCATTCCGCTCATCGCCTTCGGCCTGCCGCTCTCGCCGGTGGCGGCGGGACCGGCGGCGCCCCTGTTCAACGCGCCCCCGGTCTTCACCATCAACAATGCGACCGGGGAGATCCACAATCTCCACACCCTGATGTCGCCGCTGGAATTTCTGGGCTACGGCCTGCTGGCGGTGCTTCTGGCGGGGCTGATCGCCTATCCCTTCGCCATGAACTATGCCCGCTCGGCGGCGGCCTTCGTGTCGCGCAATCTCAGCCACGAGGCCATCATCGCCACGTTTGTCGGCCTGGTTCTGGTGATCGGCACCTGGGAAGGCGGCGCGCTGGCGCTCATGGTGATCGTGACCGTGGGTCTTGTGGGCGGCACGCTCTACCGCACGCTCGGCCTCAATACCGGCGTGCAATTCATGGGCTATTACGCCGCCGTTCTGAGCGTGCCCACCATCGCCAAGCTGGTGACGGGAGGGTAAGCGCGCCCGTCCGCCCGCGACCGGCATCATCCCGGCAGGCCCGCGCGGCGCGCCTGCCGGGATGGCCTTACCCGCCCCTGCAGCGGCCGGCGTTGATTGCACGGAGGCACGCCCGGTCATCCAGGGATGATCCCGACCCAGAGTCGGAGATCAGCGTCAGCCGAAGGCGGGGTCTTTAGGACGGCGTCGTCGCGTTCGAACCAATCTGTCCCGAAACGCTCACACCCCCCTCAGCACCGCCGCGCGTCGACGCACGATGTCCGGTCGTCTCCCGCGCTCGGATCTTGCGTAGCTATGTGCAGGAAATAAATGGCGCGCCCGAAAGGATTCGAACCTCTGACCCCCAGATTCGTAGTCTGGTGCTCTATCCAGCTGAGCTACGGGCGCCGGTGTCTCCGGTGGTCGAGCCGGACCGGAGAGGGCTCGCGCGCCGTGCGGCGGCGAGGCGGGTGAGATAGCCTGTCTTCCGCGCCAAGGCAACCCCGGGCGATGAGAAAACCACAGCGGTTCACCGCCGGCCTGTCTTGCCCCGGCCTTCCGCCGCGCTGAGGCTGCGCTTCAAGGCGTCCATGATGTTCACCACATTGCCGGTGGGCGCCTCTGGGGCGGGCTTGGGCTTGCGGCGCGGGCGCTTGCGGGTCTTCGATGCGATCAGTTCCAGGAGGCCGTCCTGGACCGGATCACGCACGAGGTCCGGCGACCAGTCCTGCGTCTGCGCATCGATCACCTTGCGCACCAGCGCCAAAGCCGCCTTATCCGGCTTCTCTTTCGCCTGGGGCGCGCCCTCGAAGGCGCGCACCTCGTCGGCATAGCGCAGCGTCCAGAGCACCAACCCCTTGCCGCGCGGCTCCAGCATCACGCCATGCTCGCGGCGATACAGAACGAGGCGCGAGAGCGCGGCGGTGCCGGTCTGCGCCATGGCATCGCGAATCACGGCGAAGGCCTCCGCGCCCACCTCGTCGTCGGGCATCACATAATGGGGCGTATCGAGATAGATCCAGGCCACGCTGTCGCGCGGCACGAAGGAGGCGATGTCGATGGTGCGCACCGTGTCGAGCGCGATGGCCTCGAGATCCTCGTCCTCGATCAGAACATGGCTGTCCTCGCCAGAGGGATAGCCGCGCGCCTCGTCCTCCTCTCGCACCACCTTGCCGGTGCCCTCGTCCACATAGCGCGCGGCGATGCGGTTGCCGGTGGCGCGGTTGAGGGTGTGGAACCGCACCTTTTCCCGCTCCGTGGTGGCGGGCATCATGGAGACGCGGCAGGTGACGAGGGAGAGCTTCAGCCAGCCCTTCCAGAAGGCGCGCGCGGCCATCATGCCCTCCTGCGGCGGGACGGGCCGCCTGTGGGCAGCGGCGCCGCGGCCGTGCGGAAATCCGCCCAGGGATCGGCGGACAGGTTCGCGAGGCGGGTCGGGGCGTTCAGCACCGTGAAATGCGCCGGGCCGATCTGCGGGGTCAACTCGTCCCATGAGAGCGGCATGGAGACCGGCGCGCCCTCCCGCGCGCGCGTGGAATAGGCCGCGACCGCCGTGGCGCCGCGCTGATTGCGCAGATAATCCACCAGAATCCGCCCACGCCGCTTGGCCTTGGAGATGGTGGCGACAAACCGCTGCGGATCGTCGGAGGCCATTTCTTCCGCCATGGTCTTGGTGAAGGCCTTGAGCGCGCTCCAGTCCGCCTTTGGGGTGAGCGGGGCGCAGACATGCAGGCCCTTTCCGCCCGAGGTCTTCACGAAGGACGAAAGGGCGTGGCGCTCCAGGCGCGCTTTCACCTCCCACGCGGCGGCGATCACCTCCTCCCAGCCGACGCCCTCGCCGGGATCGAGGTCCATGACGAGCATGTCCGGCCGCTCCCAGTCGGTGAGAGGCGCGCCGAAGGGGTGGATTTCGAGCACGGCCCCCTGAACCAGGCCCATGAGGCCGTCCAGGCTATCGATGGCGAGATAGGGCGCTTCGTCCGGTTCCTTCGGGTCGGGCACGGTGCGGATGGCGGAATGCGCTCCCTTCCAGGGGTGCTTCTGGAAGAAATGGGGGCCATTGATGCCTTCCGGGCAGCGCACCAAAGCGAGGGGCCGGCCGACCACATAGGGCGCGATGAAGCGCCAGATTTCGGCATAATAGTCCGCCAGCCCTTCCTTGGTGACGCCCGCCTGGGGCCAATACACGCGGTCCGGGTGGGTCAGGGCCACACGGCGCTTGGGAGGGGCGGCCGGCGCGGGGGCGGCAGCCGCCTCGCGCACCACATCGTCCGCCGCCTTGTCGTCGCGCAGGCCCCGGAACGCGGCGTGGCGCAGATGCCCATCCCCGGTCCAGGCGCGAAACTCCACCTCAGCCACATGGCGAGGGGCGACAAAGACGAGGCCGCGCGCCTCCTCGGCGGTCAGCTTGGCCGCGAACGGGTTTTTCGCTGTGCGGTCCTGGTCGAGCAGGGCAAACAGATCGGCGGCGACGCGGTTCGAAAAGCCGGTGCCGACCCGCCCCACATGGACCAGCTTGCCCTTGTCATGAACGCCGAGGGCGAGCGAGCCGATGGCGCGCCGCGTGGTGGTGGAGGGCACATAACCGCCGATCACGAATTCCTGCCGCTCCGAGCATTTGGACTTGATCCAGTCCTTTGAGCGGCCCGAGCGATAGGGCGCATCCTTCAGCTTGGAGACGATGCCCTCCAGGCTCAGCCGGCAGGCATGGCGCAGCACGAGCGCGCCGTCATCCTCGAAATGCGCGCTGTAGCGCAGCGGCCCGCCCTCCTGCGCCTGCGCGCCGGCCAGCAGGCCCTCCAGAAGGTCCTTGCGGGCGGAGAGGGGCAGGGCGGTGAGATCATGGCCGTCGAGATAGAGCAGGTCGAAGGCGTAATAGACGAAGCGGTCGGTGCGTCCCTCGCTGAGGTCGCCCTGGAGCGCGGAAAAATCAGAGGCCCCGCCCTGGCCCTCCACGACGATCTCGCCGTCGAGCATCGCGTCGGTCACATCAAGGGCGGCCAGCGCGTCCCGCACCGTCTCGCCGAAGCGCGCGCTCCAGTCCAGGCCGGTGCGCGTCAGCAGGCGGCAAGCGCCATTCTGGATGCGCGCCTGGATGCGGTAGCCGTCGAACTTGATCTCATGGAGATAGCGTCCGCCCTTGGGCGCGTGGCGGGCCAGGGTAGCGAGCGCGGGGGGGATGAAGTCCGGCAGGGGCGCAGGCGTGGCACCCTTTGGCAAAGCACCCTTGGGCAAAGCGAGGCGCTGCGGCGCCTTGGCGTCGGCCTGCGCCGCGCGTGGGGCCTTCGCCTTTGCGGGCGCCTTCCCCGTCCCGGTTGTCTTCGCTTGGGTCTGCTCTTTGGGCGCGGCGCTGCCCTTCGGCGCGGCGGGGGTCGCGCGCCGCTTGCGCTTGGCGGTGGGGGGCGACAGGGTCTCCACATCGCGCCCGCTCACCACGGAGAGCGGCGCTTCCTCGATGATATCGGGCGCGTCGGGCTCCCGCGCCGCCTCGTCCTCTGCCTTGATCAGCAGCCAATTGTCGGCTTTTTCGCCGGCGCGGGGGGCCATGCGCACCAGATGCCAGCGCCCCGTGAGCTTTTCGCCCTGAAGGGTGAATTCCAGATGGCCTTTCTTGTAGCCCCTGGCGGGGTCGGCCACAGCGGTCCAGGTGCCGCGATCCCAGACGATCACATTGCCCGCGCCATAATGGCCCTCGGGAATGGTGCCCTCGAAGCTGCCATAATCCAGCGGGTGGTCTTCCACATGCACGGCGAGGCGCTTCTCGCCGGGACCGAGGCTCGGCCCGCGCGTGACCGCCCAGCTGTTCAGCACCCCGTCCATTTCCAGCCGCACATCGTAATGGAGCCGGCGCGCCGCGTGCTTTTGAATGACATAAGCCCCCGAGGCGGCGGCTTTCGCCCCTTTGCGGGCGCGGCCCTTGGGCTCCGGGGTGGCGGTGAAGTCGCGCTTGGCGCGATAGGTGTCGAGGCCGGCCATGGTTCACCCCGCCTTTCGGGTCGCGCTTTTCCGTCCGCGCGCGGCGGCGGACGTCTTTTCGGATGATGTCTTTTCGGACGCCGCCCGCTTGCGGCTCCTGCCCGCGGGCTTGCCGGCCCCCGCGCTGGCGCGCAGGGCATCGAGCAGGCTCACCACCTTCGCCTCGCGGCGGGGCTTGGCCTTGGGCAGCGGCTTGCCCTCGATCTTCGCGCGCACCAAAGCGGCGAGCGCGGCCTCATAGCGGTCGTCCAGTGCCTCGGGATCGAACGTGCCGGGCTTGGAGCGGATGATGTGGGTGGCGAGGTCCAGCATCTCGCCCGACAGGGGCGTGTCGGGGATGTCGGCGAAGGCCTCCTGCGCCGAGCGCACCTCGTAATTGAAATTCAGCGTTGAGGCGATCAGCGCGCCGCCTTGCGTCACCGGCCGCACCAGCAGCCGGCGCACACGGCGAAACAGAACCGCATCGCAAAGGGCCGCCACCTTGCGCTCCGCCATGCCGGCCGCGAGTAGGGCCAGAACCTCGGCGCTCGGCGCATCCGTCGGAGCGAGGAAATAGGGGCGGTCCAGATAGGCCGTGTCGATCGCGCCGCAGGCGAGGAATCCGCCGACGGAAATCGTCTTGTTGCCGTCCGGCACGAGGTCGGCCACCTCCTGCGCGTCCAGCGTCACATAGTCCCCTTTCGCCACCTCATAGCCCTTCACCTGGTCCTCGTTTTCGACCAGATCTCCGGTTTCTTCATCCACATACTGGCGGCGCAGCCGGTTTCCGGTCTTGCGGTTGATCATGTGGAGCGAGATGCGCTCGGAGGTGGAGGCGGCGGCATAGAGCGCCACCGAGCAAGAGAGCGCGCCGACGCTCAAAAAACCTTTCCAACTCGCGCGCTGCGCCATGGTCTGCGGTCCGGTTGCCTCGGCCGGGCGGCGCCCGGCTTCAGAGCGCGATCCGAACAGATTAATCCATCTGATCGGCGCGGGCTCCAGACGTGCATAACCCGCGATGCGCCATCGCGTTCCGAGGGGTGCCGAGCCGGCGCCCTCAGCGGGCGCCGCGCCGTGAGCGTGTCCTGGCTGGAGCGCGCGGACGAAACCGCGCGGGCGTCAGGCGCGGGCGAGGCGGGCGGCGCGGGCGCGCAGGTCCACCGGGCGGTCGGGAATGGTGATGAGGAAAGTGGCGCCGATGGTGCCGTCCACGAGGCGGATGTCGCCGCCATGGGCGCGCACCAGTTCGTCCGCGATGGGCAGGCCGAGCCTGGTGCCGCCGCGCCGTGCGGAGGCGCGGAAGGCGGAGAAGAGGTGGTCGCGCTGGGCGGCGGGGATGCCCGGCCCAGTGTCGCTCACCTCGATCTCCACCACGCTGCCGCGCCGGCGCGCGATCACATGCACCTGGTCGCGCTCGGGATCATTGGGCGCGCGGGCCTCCAGCGCCTGCTTGGCGTTGCGGGTGAGGTTCAGCAGCACGCGGAACATCTGGTCCGGGTCCGCATCCATCACCAGCGGCCGCTCGAGGGAGGCGACCCAGCGCACCGGCCCCTCGGCGCTCAGCCCCAGCGTGTCGCGCACCTCGTCGATGAGGGCACCCACATCCACGGACCGCCGTTCGGGCAGGGGCTCCTGCGCGCGGCCATAGGAGAGGGTCTGCTCGCAATAGGTGATGGCGCGGTCGAGCGCGGCCATGAGCTTGGGCACCACGCGCTGTACGGCGGGATCCTGCACCTCCATGAGGCGGTCGGAAATCAGCTGCACCGAGGCCAGCAGGTTGCGCAGGTCATGATTGATCTTGGACACCGCGAGCCCGAGCGCGGCAAGATGCGTCTTCTGCATCAGGGTCTGGGAGAGGCCGCGCTGAAGCTCGGCCAAAGCCTCTTCGGCGGTGCCGAGTTCGTCCGTGCGGCCCGAGGGCACGATGATGCGCGAGGCATCCTCGGGCGCCTCGCGGAACGCCGCCATCCAGCCGGTGAGCCGGCGCATGGGGCGCACGAACAGCGCATTGAGGCTCACATAGATGAGCAGGCCGGCACCGAGCGAGATCAGCAGCGAGACCAGGAAGATGGTGATGGCGAACTTCACCATCGCCTTGTGGAGCGGGCGCTCGTCCAGCACGATTTCCAGGAAGTCGCCGTCGCGCGGCGCCTCGGCCACCACGCGCAGCACCCGGTTGTGGGTGCTGAACAGCGAGTAGAAGGCGTCGATAACCGCCCGCCAAAAGGGCACGTCGCGCATGTCCACATGCTGGTCGATGGAGGGCGGCATGTCGGAGGAGGCGAGCAGCCGGCGGGTATCCTCGCGCTTCACCACCACCACCTGCGCGCCCACGCTGTCGAGGATCTGGCGCCCAAGTTCCGGCGAGACGGCGGCTTCCGGCGCGGCTTCCAGCACGAGCGCGGCGGTGCGCGCCGCCGCCACCCGGTCGGAGAGCCAGGAGAGGCGGAAATTGGCGAGGGAGGGCACGAAGATCGCGATTTCCGCGATGGTGACGAACAGGACTGTGAGGACGAGCAGCTTGCCCGAAAGCCCGAGCCCGGTCGGCCGGCGCGGCGGCGCGTCCGGTACCAGAGGGGGCGAGGTCAGGTCCTGCGTCGGCATCGGCACCACGAACGAGAAATGACGTGTGTGTTACGGGCGAACACGCGCCAGTGATCAGGGATCACGAAAATGTGTCGTGGTGGGGGCGGAGGGTTATTCGTCCTCGCCGAACCGCCCGGCGACCAGCGCGTCGAGGGCGTCGAGCACCTCCTGCGCCTCGCGGCCCGTGGCTGTGACGGTGACGCAGGTGCCGGGCGCCGCGGCCAGCATCATGAGACCCATGATGGAATTTCCGTCCACGGCCTCGCCGTTCCGGCACACCTTCACGGCGCTGTCGAACTTCTCGACCGTCTGGACGAACTTGGCGGAAGCGCGCGCATGCAGGCCACGCTTGTTGACGATGGACAGGACGCGCACGAGCGCGCCTTCAGGCGCCGGGGCGCCGCACGCATCGGCGATGGGGTCACTTTCCGGCGAGAACGCGGCTTGCGACATTGATATATTTCCGCCCGGCTTCCTGGGCGATGTTCACCGCCTCCGCGAGGGGCATTTCCCCGCGCACTTTCGCGAGCTTCACCAGCATGGGCAGATTGATGCCCGCCACCACTTCCACGTCGGGCGCATTCATGACCGAGATGGCGAGGTTGGAGGGCGTGCCGCCGAACATATCGGTCAAGATGACGACGCCCTGGCCGGTCTGCACCCGCGCCACCGCACCGATGATATCGTTGCGGCGCTGCTCCATGTCGTCGTCGGGGCCGATTGTGACGGCCGCCACCTGCGCCTGAGGGCCCATGACATGCTCAAGGGCGGAACAGAATTCGGTGGCCAAACGGCCGTGGGTCACAAGTACAAGACCGATCATGTTGCCTCCGCCTCCGCCTGAATGTGTGCAGAGGCATCCGCCGTCGCGGGGCGGTCATATTCAGAGCGGCTCAAAAATTACGCAAGGGGTGCATCGCACAAAAGCACAGTCGAGATTAAAAAATTCGAGTCTTCAAGGCCGCCGCGATCACCAGGGCCGCGTCACTGCCCGCTCCAAGTGCAATGCGGCAAAGGGAAATTCCCGCAATGCGTGTGATCTGGGCGCTCTGCTGTGGCAGACGCTCCGCGTCCGGGGCGGCGAGGTCCACCACCAGGGCGATGGGGCAGGATGCCTGAAAGCTCAGCCGCCGGATGCCGAGATAGCGGACTTCCAGAAGGCCGGCGAGGGTCTCGGGCGGTGCGGCGTGCAGCCGTCCCTCGCGCGCCTCCAGCAGCACCCGGTCGTCAGCCACGAGTTCGGCGGGCGGCAGCGCACGCGGCGGGTCGAGGATGAGCCGCGCGGCCAGGCTCGACTTGCCGCTGCCCGAAGCCCCCCGGATCAGCACGCCCGCGCCCTCAATGGCGACGCAGGAGGCGTGGATGGTGGGCGCCGCGCCCATCAGGTGCTCGGCAGCCGCACGGTGAGGCGCGCGCCCAAGACCTTCTCCCCGCCCGCGTCGTCGCGCGCTGTGCGGTTCTCCGCCCAGATCTTGCCGCCATGGGCCTCGACGATCTGGCGGGAAATGGACAGGCCAAGGCCGGAATTCTGGCCGAAGCCCTGGTGCGGCCGGTCGGTATAGAAACGCTCGAAGATGCGCGAGAGCGCATCCGGGCGAATGCCGGGGCCTTCGTCCTCCACCTTCACCTCCACCGCCTGCTTGAGGCGGCGGCAAGTGACGGTCACGGTGCTGCCGGGCTCGGAGAAGGAGCGGGCATTGGAGACGAGATTGTCCACCACCTGGCCGAGCCGCGAGGCGTGGCCGGGAATGGTGTAGTCCTGCGGCGCGCCCTGCGCGCGCTCGAACACGAGGGCGACGGAGACTCCGTCGTCGCGCCGCACGTCCTGCGCCATGCCCACGACCATTTCGAGCAACTGCTTCATGTCCACATTGGCGGCTTCCTGGCGCTGCAATTCGGCATCCAGGCGGCTCGCGTCGGAAATGTCGGAGATCAGGCGGTCGAGCCGCTTCACATCGTGCTGGATCACCTCCAGCAGCCGCGCGCGCGACGTGTCGGTCTTGGCGAGCGGCAGCGTCTCCACCGCCGAGCGCAGGGAGGTGAGGGGGTTCTTCAGTTCGTGCGCGACGTCCGCCGCGAAGCTCTCGATGGCCTCGATGCGGTTATAGAGCGCGCTCGTCATGTCGCGCAGCGCGCCCGACAAATGGCCGATCTCGTCGGAGCGGGAGGTGAAGTCCGGAATTTCCACGCGCGACTTGGTGCGCCGGCGCACCCTTTCGGCCGCCGCGGCGAGCTTGCGCACCGGGTCGGCGATGGTGCCCGCCAGCAGCACCGACACCAGCACCATGACGGCGGCCGCCACCAGGAACACCCGCACGATGACGAAGCGTTCCGCCTCCACCGCCTGATCGATCTCGCCGCCTTGGGTGGAGAGCAGGAGCACGCCGAGAATGGCGCGGAAGCGCTGGATGGGCACGGCGACGGAGAC
>JASBUY010000083.1 GCA_030147645.1 Aquabacter sp.
GCCGCTCACCGAGGGACCGGGGCCGGCGCTGGGCGGGGCCGGCGGCTTGTCCGGCTTGCCGATGGAAGAGGTGATGAGGGGCACGTCGCTCAAGGCCTCGATCATGCCGCCAATGCCGTCTCCCCCGCCGGCCGGCTTGGCCGGCAGGTCGTCGAGCGTCGACATGGCGTCCACGCTCAGCACCTGGAGGTCGAGATGGCGCTGGACGAGGCCCTGGACATAAAGCGGCGAGGTGCGCCGCGCCCATTCGGCGCGCAGCACCGCGATGGCGTCGCGCTCGGCGCGGATCGCCTGCCGCAGATGGGCCAGCCGCTCGGCGTCAGCCGTGGAGGAATATTTCACCTGATACACCACGGCGGCGGTCACGAGCAGCGCCACGACCATGACGAGGTTGGCGATGCGAAACATTCAGCTCCATCTCCGCCCGCGGCGTTGCATCGGTTTCGGGCGCAGGCCCGCAAGGTCGCCCTCCCCGTGCGCCGGTGCCTCGGTCCGTTCGGCCGCCCGCAGCTTTGCGGATCGGGCTCTCGGATTTGCGGCGATTTCCTCCGGTCCGGCCTCCACCGCCCCCTTGGCCAGGAGACGGAAAGAAGGCGCCGGACCTTCGGCTTGCGGCAGATGGCGCGACGCGGAAGGCGCCTTGCTTCGGTTTGCCAGAAAAGTCTTAACGATCCGGTCTTCCAGCGAATGGAACGTGACCACCACAAGGTGCCCACCCGGTCTCAGCGCGCGCTCGGCGGCGGCGAGAGCCGTGACGAGTTCGTCCAGTTCGCCATTCACCGCGATGCGCAGGGCCTGGAAGGTGCGGGTGGCCGGATGGATCTCGCCGGGCTTGGAGCGGATCACCCGCGCGACAATGTCCGCCAGTTGGGCGGTGCGCAGGATGGGCGCCTCGGCCCGCGCCTTCACGATGGCGCGCGCCACCGGGCGCGAAAGCCGTTCCTCGCCCAGTGTGTAGAGGATATGAGCAAGCTCCTCCTCCTCCAGTTCCGCCACGAGGTCGGCGGCGCTTGGGCCGTCATTGCTCATGCGCATGTCGAGCGGGCCGTCACGCCGAAACGAAAAGCCGCGCTCCGCCTCGTCGAGCTGCATGGAGGACACGCCGATATCGAGGACCACGCCGTCGAGCGGCACGAAGCCCTCGGCCTCGGCGAGCGTGTCGAGATCGGAGAAACGTCCCTGGACGAGGCGCAGCCGCCCGCCCGCCTGCGCCACCAGCGGGGCGCCGCCCGCAATAGCGGTCGGATCCCGGTCGATGGCCATGAGGCGGCAGTCGGCCGCCTCCAGGATGGCTCGGCTATAGCCTCCCGCGCCGAAGGTGCCGTCCACATAGGAACAGGCGTCCTTCGGCGCGAGGTGCGCGAGAACTTCAGCCAGCATGACGGGAAGGTGACGGGCCGGTCCGCCTGCGGCGTCGGTGGGCCCGACCCCGCGGCCCGTTATCATCCCTTGCTGCCTCCATTCTCCGCCGAGGAGCCGAGCGAGCGACGCAGCAGGCGCACCTTGTCCTTGGCCTCGGCAAGATGCGCGCGCAGGCGCTCGGGCTCCCAGATCCTGAATTTGTGACCGAGCCCCACGAAGGACACGGTGTCCGTGATGGCGGCGTGCGCCTTCAGCGTCTCG
The DNA here is from genome assembly GCA_030147645.1 of Aquabacter sp. Taxonomy (GTDB): domain Bacteria; phylum Pseudomonadota; class Alphaproteobacteria; order Rhizobiales; family Xanthobacteraceae; genus Aquabacter. Next base: position 1,624 of record JASBUY010000083.1, read on the forward strand.
CTCAGCGTCACCCGCCCCTCGGGATCGACCCGCAAGGTCTCGCTGGTGCCGTAAAGCGCCGCCGACAACTCCTCGCGCGCCTCCGAATAGGGCGGAAAGCGCGCAATCAGCGCGTCGATTTCCTCCAGAAGGCGCGTGCCGCCCGCGTCCAGCGCCGGTTCCGCCAGGCTTGGATGGCAATAAAGCGTATCCGCGCCCTCCCGGCCCAGCACCGCGCGATAGGGCGCCGGGATGGAAACCCGCCCCTTCGCGTCGAGACGCATGGTGTAGGTGGACACGAAGCGATCCATGACGCCCGCGCTGCCCCTCTGTCCCCGACCGAAACGCGGTGAAACACGCACCCGCACTGCCCGCATTGCCGGGCTGCGCCGCAAGGTCCGCCGCAGCGGACCTCGGATCGCATGGGTGAGTTTGGGTTAACATGGGATAGTATGGGCAGTCAATGAATCGCCATGGGGAAGCACGGGTCATTAACCCGTCATCACCCTTAAGGAAGCGTTGAAGGACGGGGGCGGACAGACGCGCATGAGTCCCATCGGAATGATCGGCGGCGCCGGAATGGGCCTGGTTCTCGGCGGGCCTCTCGGCGCGCTGCTGGGCGCGCTCGCAGGCCATGTTCTGGACCGCCTGCTTGCGCCCGCGCCCCGCCCGGCCGCCTTTTCCATCGCCCTCATCGCTCTCTCGGCGAAGATGGCCAAGGCGGACGGGGTGGTGGTGCCGCTGGAGGTGAAGGCCTTCCGGGAGGTGTTCGACATTCCCCCCGATGAACTCGCGGGCGTGGCGCGCGTGTTCGATCTCGCCAAACAAGACACCGCTGGCTTCGATTCCTATGCGCGGCAGGTGGGAAGCCTGTTCGCCGATGAGCCCGAGACCCGCGAGGATCTCCTAGACGCGCTGTTTCACGTCGCCAAGGCGGACCACGCCTTGCATGAACGCGAATTGGACTTCCTCAAGGAGGTCGGCCGCCTGCTTGGGTTCGAGGGAACCGCCTATGACCGCATCGAGGCCCGCCATGTGCGCCGCCCGGGCGACCCCTTTGCCGTCCTCGATCTCGGCCCGGAAGCGAGCGACGCCGAGGTGAAGGCGCGCTGGCGAACGCTCGTGGGTGAACATCATCCCGACCGCCTTGCCGCACGCGGCCTTCCCCCGGCGGCCATCAAGCTCGCCAATGACCGCGTGGCGGCGGTAAACGCCGCCTATGAGGCGATCGCGAAAATGAGAGGACTGAAATGACCGGCCCCGAGGCCTTCCGCCCGGACAGTCGCCTCGTGGCGGCCCTTGCCCCCTCCCCCAACCATGGGGAGCGGCGCGCGCCCATCGACATGCTGCTGCTGCACTATACCGGCATGGAACGGGCGGAGGAGGCGGTGGAGCGGCTGCGCGATCCCGCCGCCGAGGTCTCGGCCCATTATGTGGTGCTGGAGGACGGCACCATTCTCCAGATGGTGCCTGAGACGCGGCGCGCCTGGCATGCGGGGGTGTCCAGCTGGCAGGGGGTCAGCGACATCAATTCCTGCTCCATCGGCATCGAGATCGCCAATCCAGGACATGCCTTCGGCTACCCGCCCTTCCCCGAGGCGCAGATCGTCTCCGTTGCCGCGCTGGCGCAGGATATCCTGGCCCGGCACCCCGCCATCCGCGCCGACCGGGTGCTCGCCCATTCCGATGTCGCGCCCCTGCGCAAGGACGACCCCGGCGAGAAGTTTCCCTGGCATCTGCTGCATCATGCGGGCGTCGGGCATCTGGTGCACGAGGCGCCCATCGAAGGGGGGCGCTTCTTCATGCGGGGGGAAGCCGGCCAGCCGGTGGAGGCGCTGCAATCCATGCTCGCGCTCTACGGCTACCCCATCTCCGTCAACGGCACTTATGACGAAGAGACGGAAGCTGTGGTGCGCGCCTTCCAGCGCCATTTCCGCCGCGCGCGCGTGGATGGGGTCGCGGACATGTCCACCCTGAAGACGCTCCATGCCCTGATCCGCGCGCGTCCTGCTCCGGAAACCGCCTGAGCGCCCCTTGACGGGGCGGGCGGCGGCGCCCATTGGTGCGCCACCAGCCGGCCGGGCGGCCGCGGCGCGCGAGCGTCGAGGAAAGTCCGGGCTCCACGGAGACACGGTGCCGGATAACGTCCGGCGGGGGCGACCCTAGGGAAAGTGCCACAGAAATCAGACCACCCGCGCGGGCGCGGGCCAGGGTGAAACGGTGGGGTAAGAGCCCACCGCGCGACCGGCAACGGGAGCGGCACGGCAAACCCCACCGGGAGCAAAGTCGAATAGGGACGGCATCCTTGCGGAAAGCCCTGTCTTCGGGCCGCCGTCCGGGTTGACTGCTCGAGGCGCCGGGCAACCGGCGTCCCAGATGAATGGCCGCCACGTGGGCGCAAGCCCGCCATACAGAACCCGGCTTACAGGCCGGCTGGTCTCGATTTTTCCGCACCTTGCGAAAAAGGGCGCCCGCAAGGGCGCCCTTTTCCATCTGAGAGATCGCTCGTTCGGTGGCTCACTTGGCCGAGGCGTTGAACTGGGGGGCGCCCAGTTGCAGCGTCTGGATCACCTGCTGGCCGAAATCGGTGAGCAGGGAATATTGCTCCGCCACCACCGTATTGGGCTTCGCCGTCACCAGCGGGCAATAGGCGGTGATGAGCGCATTGGCCACGTCCGAGCGCCGCGCCTTGGGGTTCTGCTGGAGCAGGGTCGTGGCAAAGCGCGAGGCGGCATCTCCCGTGACCGGGATGGAGGGCTTGCCCACCAGCGTCACGGCGGCGTCCACCAAAGCCTTGGGCACCAGCTTCGCGTCGGTCGGATCGGGGCAGGTCAGCTTGGCAGCCATCTGGGTGGGCTGGCGTGCCACCAGCGAAGTGCCGGTGGGCGTCGCCCAGATGGTGGCGACCGGCGGCATGGCGGAATTCGGCAGGCCTTCGGAAATGGCGGCCGCCACCTGGAGGGTGAAGCGGTGCAATTCGCCCGCCTTCTGCCAGTCGGGAAGCTGGGTCTGCGCCACGACCGGGCAATAGGCGGCCGTCAGCCCGTCCACCACCGTCCCGGGGGAAGCGTCCGAATCCGCGGCCTGATAGGCCGCGATGAGGAGGCGCGTCTGGCGCTGTCCGCCTTGCATCATTTGGGTGAGGGAGGCGACCGCCTTGGGGTCGGGGCCGGTATTGCCGGGCGCACCGCCCACTTTCGGGCAGTCGAAGGCGGAGGCCTGCTGCGTGCCATAGACCGGCACGTTGGCGGTGGCGCGCCACGCGGCGACCATGGCGGGGGTCGCATTGGCGACGCCGCCATTGTGCCAGGAGGTGCGCACATAATTCACAAGGTCCGCCACCTGCTGGTCGGAGAGGCGGCCGGCGAAGGAGGGCATGGGGCCATAGGTGCCGCCCGCCGGCAGGCCGCCCAGCACCGCCATGATGACGTTATAGGGCTCGGCCGCGACCACCGCCGGATTGCCCTTCAGCGAGGGAATGATGTCCGAATTGCCGACGCCGCCCGGGCCGTGGCAGGGCGCGCAATTGTCCACATAGGATTGCGCGGCGCGCTGGAACACGTCCGCCGGCAAGGGCGAAGCCGCCTGCGGGGCGGGCACGTCCTTCGGCGGTGGGCTGTCCAGCAGATAGGTGACCAGCGCCTCGCGGTCTGCGGGGGTCAGATAAGCGAGGCTCTCGCGCACGACTTCGGCCATGGGGCCGAACACCTCGGTCTTGCCGGGCACGGAGCCGTTGGTGAAGAACTGGGTCAGCGTGTCCTTGGTCCAGCCGTCCTTCTTCAGCTGCGCCGCATCGATGCTCGGCGCCCAGAAGCCGTCGATGTCGGCGCCGAGGAAATGCTGCTTCTGCTTCACCGCACCCATCAAGTTGCGGGGCGAGTGGCAGTCCGAGCAGTGGCCCAGCACCTCGGCGAGATAGGCGCCGCGATTCCATTGGTCGCTCTTGCCGGCGGTCGGCGTCCAATAGGTCGCGTCGAAGAACAGTTCGCGCCAGCCGAGAAGGGCGAGGCGGACATTGAAGGGGAAGGACAATTCATTGGGCTTGCGCGGTTCCGCCACGGCCGGGATGCGCCGAACGAAAGCCCAGAGCGACTTCAGATCGTCGTCCGAGATGCCGGTATAGGCATCGAACGGCATGGCCGGATAGAGATAGGCGCCGTCCTTGCGGATGCCGTTATGCAGGGCGTTCTTGAAATCGTCGACGGTCCAGGTGCCGATGCCATAGGTGGGATCGGAGGTGATGTTCACCGAGAACATCGTGCCGAACGGCGTGTTGAAGGGCAGATTGCCGGCATAAGGCTTCTTGGGATCGCCGGTATGGCAGGGCATGCAGTCCGCCGCCCGCGCCAGATAGGCGCCGCGCTCCACCAGCGCGCTGTCGTCACCGGGAATGCCGGGAGACGGCGTGCCTTGAGCGAGGGCGCCGCCGGCCATCGATACCGCCGTCGCGGCCGCCAGCGCGATTGTCCTGAAGCCTGCCATTGGAGTTCCCCTTACCCAGACGCTCTCCCTAATTTGGATATCTTACAAATCAAAGACGTGAAGGCACGCCCAATCTTGCGCGACCGGTTGACCCGCACCCGCGCCGCGCTTGAATGTGGGCGCCGCTCGGGCGAAAAACGCGCCATGACGCATCCGTCCGAGACGCCCCTGTCCGCCCCGTCCCCGCTGCGTGCCGTACCGGTGAACGATCTCGCGCGCGAAGACGCCGCCAACGAACTGGCCGCGCTCGCCGACGAGATCGCGGGCCATGACCGGCGCTACTATCAGGACGATGCGCCCACCGTCTCCGATGCGGACTATGACCGGCTGCGCCGCCGCTATGAGGCGATCGAGGCGCGCTTTCCCGAACTGAAGAGCGAGGACAGCCTCTCCGAGCGGGTCGGCGCGGCGGTCGTCTCGAAATTCGCCAAGATCACCCACCGCGTGCCCATGCTCTCCCTCGCCAATGCGTTTTCCGACGCGGAGGTGGAGGAGTTCGTGGCCCGGGTCCGCCGCTTCCTTGATCTCGGCCCGGACGAGGTGCTGGCCTTCACCGCCGAGCCGAAGATCGACGGCCTCTCCTGCTCGCTGCGCTATGAGGGCGGCCGGCTGGTGAGCGCGGCGACGCGCGGCGACGGGCAGGTGGGCGAGGATGTCACCGCCAATGCCCGCACAATCGCGGAAATCCCCGAGCGCATCGCCGGCAAGGACGTGCCGGACGTGATCGACGTGCGCGGCGAAGTCTATATGGACGCGCAGGATTTCCTGGCTCTGAATGCGCGGCAGGCTGAGGCAGGCAAGCCGCCCTTCGCCAATCCCCGCAATGCCGCCGCCGGATCGCTGCGCCAATTGGATGCAAGCGTGACGGCGAGCCGCCCCTTGCGCTTCTTCGCCTATGCCTGGGGCGAGGCGTCGGCGCTGCCGCGCGACAGCCAGCACGGCATGGTGGAGAGCTTCGCCCGCTGGGGGCTTCCGACCAATCCACTCACCGTGCTGTGCCACTCGGCGGCCGAGTTGCTGGACCATTACCGCAGCATCGGCGAGCGCCGCGCGACGCTCGGCTACGATATCGACGGCGT
>JASBUY010000092.1 GCA_030147645.1 Aquabacter sp.
GGTCCGAAAAGCCGGCACCGGCTTCCAGCGCGTGTCCGAAGGTATGGCCGAGATTGAGCAGAGCGCGGTCTCCCGTCTCCTTCTCGTCGCGGGCGACGATGGCGGCCTTGGCGGCGCAGCTTGCCGCCACCGCCTCGCCGCGCGCTTCGCCGCCGGCAATCACGTCCTGCCCCTTGGCCTCCAGCCAGGAGAAGAGTTCCGCGTCACCGAGCAAGCCGTACTTCGCGACTTCGGCGTAACCGGCCCGCACTTCGCGCGCCGGCAGCGTGTCCAGCGCGGCGGTGTCCGCCACAACCAGGACCGGCTGGTGGAAAGCGCCCACCAAATTCTTGCCCTGAGGGGAATTGATGCCGGTCTTGCCGCCCACGGAGGAATCCACTTGGGCGAGGAGGGTGGTGGGCGCCTGCACGAAGTCCACCCCGCGCCGCAGCACCGCCGCTGCAAAGCCTGCAAGATCGCCGACCACGCCGCCACCCAAGGCGAGCACGAGGTCGCGCCGCTCGATGCGCGCCGCGATCAGCCCTTCGGTGACCTGTTCGAGGCCGCCATAGGATTTCGTCTTCTCCCCCGGCGCCACGATGATGGAGGAATGGGGAATGTCCGCGCCCGAGAGCGAGGCTTCAACGGCCGCGAGATGCTGTTCGGCGACATTGCGGTCCGTGACGATGGCAACCCGCGCGCCCGGGCGCAGGGCGGAAATGCGCGCGCCGATGCCGGACAGGAGCCCCGGCCCTATGACGATGTCGTAGGCCCGGCCCGCAAGATCGACACGCACCAGACGCTCGCCGGTCGAAGCGGGACTGAGGGAAGGGGACGTCATGAAAAGGTCCTCAGGACACCTGGGAGGGAATGGCGGCGTCGGCGCCGCCGAGGTGGCGGATGGCCGAGGCGATCACTTCCGCCACGACGGCTTCATGCGCGACCTCGCGCGATTCCACGGTGAGGTCCGCCAGTGCATAGACATGTTCGCGGGCCTCCAGCAGGGCGGCGAGCCGTTCGGCGGCGTCCCCGCCGGCCAGCAGCGGGCGGTCATTGCGCTTCTTCACCCGCCGCAGCAGCGTCTGCAGGTCGGCGCGGAGCCAGACCGAAATGCCGTGGCGCTTCACCCCCTCGCGTGTCTCTTCATTCATGAAGGCGCCGCCGCCGGTGGCGATCACGGCGGGGCCGCTTTGCAGCAGGCGCGCCAGCACACGCCGTTCGCCGACGCGGAACTCCGCCTCGCCCCGGCTCGCGAAAATTTCAGGGATCGTCATGCCGGCGGCTTTCTCGATCTCGTCGTCGGCATCATAGAAGGGCAGGCCGAGACGCTTGGCGAGGCGCCGGCCCACCGACGACTTGCCAGCGCCGGGCATGCCGACAAGAACCAGGGTCCGCTGTTCCAGACGTGCCCTCAGATCTTCGGCGGCGGGGTCCTGCCCCTCTCCCACTGCGTCGCTGGCCACGTCCGCGACCCTTCCTCTCTGGTTCAAACCCTGCCGGTTCCGCCAGTAGCACCGCCTCCGTGAGGCGGCAATGCGGTTGAAAGCCAGACGCGGCCATGCGACGAGAGGCAATCCTCAGATTGACGTTGATTCGGGCACGATAATTTGGCCAGCCTCGTCCGCCTCCTCGTGGTGATCGCCATTCTCGCCGGCTGCGCCTATGGCGGGGCCTGGTGGCTCGCCAACAAGGTCGAGCCCGTGGTGCGCGACGTCAGCTTCACCGTACCGGCCGACAAGTTCTCCAAATGAGCGGCGCGGGGCCCATCGCCCTGTTCCTGGACATGCAGGCGGTCGAGCGCGGCGCCAGCGCCAATACGCTGGAGGCTTACCGGCGCGATCTCGACGATCTTTCCGCCTTTCTTAAGGGGCGAGGCACCAGCGTCCAGGCGGCGGATACGCAAGCCCTGCGTGCCTATCTCGGCGATCTCGATGCGCGTGGTTTCAAATCGGCCACGGTGGCGCGGCGGCTCTCCGCGCTGCGCCAGCTCTATCGCTTCTTGTATGCGGAAGGGTACCGGACCGAGGACCCTGCCGCGATTCTCGAAGGCCCGAAGAAGGGCCGCCCGCTCCCCAAGGTGCTGAGCGTGGATGAGGTTACGCGCCTCATCGAGACCGCCCATGCGCGGGCGGCGGCGGCGGATCGGCCTGCGGAGCGTTTGCGGCGCCTGCGCACGGTGTGTCTTGTGGAGGTGCTTTACGCCACCGGCCTGCGCATCTCCGAACTCGCGGCCCTTCCGGCGAGCGCCGCGCGCAGCCGTGCGGACGCCATCGTGGTCGCGGGGAAGGGCGGCAAGGAGCGCCTCGTGCCCTTGAGTGCCCCCGCCAAGGCCGCGATGGCGGCCTATCTGGACGCGCGGCGCGAGGCTGGGCTGGAAAGCGCGAAATGGCTGTTTCCCTCCAGCGGCGCCAGCGGGCATCTCACGCGCCAGCATGCGGCCCTGGACCTTAAGGACCTCGCTTACGCGAGCGGTGTCGATCCCGCCTGCCTCTCGCCCCATGTCCTGCGCCACGCCTTCGCGAGCCATCTCCTCGCCCATGGCGCGGATTTGCGGATTGTCCAGACCCTGCTTGGCCACGCGGACATCTCCACGACCCAGATCTATACCCATGTGCTGGACGAACGCCTCGCGAGCCTCGTGCGCGACCTGCATCCGCTATCGGACGTGTGACTAGTCTTTAAGTCATTGAAAAATCAAAATTAATTGCCATCGACGCGGCCGGTCGCCCGGCGTGAACCGGACGAATGTCCGCCCGCCCCTTTCATCGCCCGCCCGTCGCGCCTATATTCGTCAGGCTGGCTTCGGCCGGCTATGGCGATAAACGGTTGTCGGAATAAGCCTTTCGGACCCGGGGGCAGTACCCGGCGCCTCCACCAGAGCCCATCGGCATCGCCGCTGGGTTCCGGCGGGGGCGAAACAGGATCGACGAGGGTGTAAAGGGCTGTCTTTCGCTCGGCATGGTTCCGCCGTCATCGGGCCGACCTATAGTTGCGAATGACAACTATGCTCCGGTTGCCGTTGCCGCGTGAGCGGTAAAGGTACCGAAATAAAAGTCCTACCGGGTAGCACTGGCTAGGCGGGGTTCGGAGGCACCTGGCAACAGAAGCCTCCACTTCCTTTTGGCCGCGGGACCTGAAGGGAAGGCCAACGGCGGTGCGCCGGATCGGGATGTTTGTCCCGGCATTCGGCACAGGCTTCCCGGCACGGTTGCGCGATGGCTTCGACGGATCAAATCAGATACGACCTCTTGGCCCAGGACGCCCTGCGGGGCGTGGTGCGCCGCGTGCTGGCGGACGTCGCCCGGGACGGACTTCCCGGAGACCACCATTTCTTCATCGCCTTCGATACCCGGGCGCCCGGCGTGAAGCTCTCTCAGCGGATGCGCGAAAAATATCCCGAGGAAATGACGATCGTCCTGCAGCATCAGTTCTGGGACCTGATTGTCTCCGATACGGCGTTTGAGGTGGGTCTGTCCTTCAGCGGCATTCCCGAGCGGTTGAGCGTGCCCTTTTCGGCTTTGAAGGGTTTCTTCGACCCGTCGGTGAAATTCGGGCTTCAGTTTGAACTGGCCGAGGAAGCGGCGGCAGCACCTGTCGATGCCGAGGGCCAGCCCAGCCTGCCGGCGTCTCCCGCGACCCCGTCTTTGGTCACCGCGAGCGGCGCCCGCGCGCCCTTGCGCGGCGCGGCATCTGAACCCGCCATCGCGAGCGCGGAAAGTGCACGGCCCGCTGGCCTTCAAGCCATGAAGGCGCAGGACACGGGTTCCACCGAAGAGGAGCGCCCGAGCGGCGGCGCGGAAGTGGTGCGGCTCGACGTGTTCCGCAAAAAATAAGCGACGCGCCCTTCCTTCTTTTTGGACTGAGACATGCCCGGCACATTCGATGTGGCAGTGGTGGGTGCCGGCGCGGCTGGTCTTGCCGCAGGCCTCACGCTTCAGGCTGCCGGGGCGCGGTTCGTGGTGCTGGAAGCTGCGGCGAGGACCGGCGGTCGGGCCTACACCGACACTGAGAGCTTCGACCAGCCCTTCGATCTCGGGTGCCACTGGCTGCATTCCGCGAAAACGAATCCCTTCGTCCCCATCGCCGACCAATTAGGATTTCCCTATCGCACCACCCATGTGCGGCTGGTGCGAAATCTCTGGCATGCGGGACGCTTTGCGGACCCGGCGGAGCTTGATGCCGCGCAGGAGGAGGTGGACGCCGCCTTCGATGCCGTTCGGGATGCGGGCGAAGCCGGACACGACGTGGCGGCCCGTGACGTCGTCGCCCCCGACGGGCCGTGGGGCGCGCTCTCACGGCACTGGCTCAGCCTGATGACAGCCAGCCCCCCGGAGCGCATTTCCACCCGCGATTTTGCCGCCTACCACGACACCGAGGACAATTGGCCTGTCCTTGCCGGCTATGGCGCATTGGTGCGCAAGCATGGCGCCGCCGTTCCCGTGACGCTCCAGTGCCCGGTGCACCGCATCGACTGGTCGGGCGAGGGTGTGAGCCTGGACACGCCGCAGGGCCGTGTGACGGCGCGCAGCGTCATCGTCACGGTGCCGACCGCAGTCATTTCAGAGGGGCGCCTCGTCTTCTCGCCGCGTCTTCCGCCGGAGCTGGACGAAGCCTTCGCCAGCCTCACGCTGGGCGTCGCGGAAAAGGTGGCCATCGCTTTCGATCGCGATGTGTTCGGCTTCACCGAGCGCACAGGGGTCACCGTGCTCGGTCCCGACCCGGTCAGCTTCCAGATCCTGCCCGGCCCGCGTCCGCTCGCCGTCGGGCATATGGCGGGCGACTATGCTTCCCGCCGCCTCGCAGACGGCCCACTTGCGCTCGAAGAGGCCGTGCTTGATGCGCTCAAAGCCGCGTTCGGCACTGCCATCGCCGCCCACGCCGGCACCCGCCGTGCCACCAATTGGGCGGGCGACCCGCTCATTGGCGGGGCCTATTCCTGCGCGCTGCCGGGATGCGCCCATCTGCGGGCGCGGCTGCGTGACGTAGTGGGCGGCCGCATTCATTTCGCGGGCGAGGCTGTCCGCGCTCACGATTTCTCAACCTGCCACGGGGCGCATCTCTCAGGCATCGAGGCGGCGAGGCGGGCCTTGGCCGGCATGGCGGCAGCGCTATGAGCGCGACGCTCACCCATATCGTCGCTGTGGGCGAGAATGGCGTGATCGGGCGCGGCAACGACCTGCCGTTCCGCCTGCCATCCGACCTCAAGCGGTTCAAGGCCCTGACCTGGGGCAAGCCTCTGCTGATGGGGCGGCAGACCTTCGAATCCATCGGGCGTCCCTTGCCGGGGCGCATCTCCATCGTACTGAGCGGCGATCCGGCTTTCTCCGTGCCGGCCGGCGTGCGCCTCGTCCGTACCTTGCCGCAGGCACTTGAGGCCGCACAGGCTTCCGCGCGGGAGCTTGGCGTCGCGGAGATCATGGTCATCGGCGGGCGGCGCGTGTTCGCCGAAACCCTGCCGGCCACGACGCGGGTGCAGCTCACCCATGTCCATCTGGCGCCGGACGGCGACGTTCTCCTGCCGCCCTATGATCCTGCAATGTGGCGGGAGGTCTCGCGCGAAGGCCCGCTTCAGGGTGAGGGGGATGAGGCGCCCTTCACCTATGTCACGCTCGAGCGCGCTTCTTAGAGCACGTTCCGATCTGATTGCATCGCAATCAGATCGGTAAAACGTTCTCTATCAATAATTTGGAGACTGATTCACCAATCAGATTGAGTCAATCTGATTGGACCAGGCTCTAGGCGGCAAGACGGACCATCCAACCAAACGGTCGCTCGCGTCGCTCCTCACTCGCCCGGCACGGAGCCGGGTGGCCGAGGCACGGTGCCGAACCCACCGACCGAGGGCGCCCGATACGGCATGTCATCCAATTCGGGCCGCACCGGTTGAGGTCTCGTCAGGGGCTGGATTTCCTGGGGTGGCGCGAGGGGAGGCGCGGTTCCGCTGGCTGCGCGGGGCGGCGCCGGACGGGGATCGCTGGGCCGGGTCGGCGCGGGTCCAGGCCTGGGAGCGGCCGGGGCCGGCGGCGTCGCGGGCACAACGATCGGCGCCGTCGATGAACCGGCGGCCGGGGCCGGTGGAGCGGTTGGCGGGGGCGGCGCCGTCGGAGCGGAGGTGGCGGCCGGCGCTGGCGGCGCCTGCCGCTCTTCCAGCCGCCGCGTCTCGCGCTCGATGGCCCGCATGGCGATGGCATTGGCGAGCGAGACGGCGGTGACCCGGCGCTCCGGATTACCTACCGGCCCCCGCCATTGGATGACGCCGCCGGCTTCCACCCCGCCGGCTTCGCTTGCTTCGAGCGCCAAGTTTATGTCGAGCAGCAGGCGCGCCATATCAAACGAGCCGCCGAAGGTTGCGCGCACACCGGAACCGGGCACGGCCGCACGGGCGGGTGTCAGCCGTGCCACGCCATTGACCACGCTGAGCGCCCCTTCCACCGCCTCCAGCTTGAGCGGGCCACGCTGCAAGGCCCGGTCGAGCATCTGGGCGGTGCGCCGCTCGTCGGGCGGCGCCCCCGCCGCCGTGTCGGCCAGGACCGCCGCGAGCGCGCGCGGGTCCGCTGCAGGCAACGCCAGATCCCGCACCCCGAGGGTGCCCTGCCCGGACAGGCTTTGGGCAAACAGAAGCGGGCTTGCGCCGGCACCGACGAAGTCGAGCGAAAGGCTGACCTTGCCCTCAGGAGGCGCGGAAGCGGACAGTGGTGCAAAAACGGCGGAGGAGGCGACGCCCTCCAGCATCAAGCGTCCGTCCCCCGTCAGCATGTCCCCCCGCCTGCGCAAGGTGAGCGCCCCGGAGACGGCGCCACCGCCGAGCGTGCCGGTCAGGTCCCGAATCTCTAGCGAGCGCCCGTCACCCGTCACACGCAGCCGGGCGGCGTTGAGGCGATAGGTGTCGGTGAGGATCAGGTTCTGTGCCGAAAGTGTGACGGAAACGCTGGCGGCCGGGCTTGGCGAGAAGGCAAACCGGCCGGTGGGCCAGCCCGTCGTTCCGGCCTCCGGCACCGATGATTTCGCGCCCCACCACCCGACGATAGTCGGCAAGGAGAGGGTCTCGGTGTACAGGGTTCCAGAGAGACGCGGCACATCGCCGAGCGTTTCCAGTGCCGCTTCGCCCGAAAGTGGCGCCGTCCCCAGCCGGCCGTCCAGAGCGGTGAGGCGCCAAGTGCCCGCCTCGCGCGACAGATCGAAGGCGAGGCGCGCGGGCAAAGGCCCGGTGGAGAGGCCGGACAGGAGCGTCGAGACCGAGGCCAGGTCCGGGCTCGCGACCTTCACCTTCAGGTTCGGATCAAGGGCGCCGTCCGGCGCCGTGCGCAACGTCCCCGTCCCGGTGATTTCCGTTTCGGCCAGGGCGAGACGTCCCTCCAGGCGGGCCGCGCCGGAGCGCGCCGGCACCAGCGAGAGATCGAGCCGCCCCGCGCCGAGGCCGCTTTTGGCATCCGAAAAGCCCGCGGCCGCCAGGGCACGGGCGGCATCAGTGGCGGCGAGGGCGATCTCTGCGCGTTCCGGCGATCCGGTTCGGCCGCGTGCGAGAAGTGCCCGTCCCGAAAGAAGCCCGAGCGTTCCCTCGGCCGACACTTCGCTGCCGCTGCCGCCCCAGCGCGCTCGGCTCGAAAGGGCGACGGGAGCGGCGATAGGCGCAAGCCGGGCCATGATGTCTGCGGCTTCGGGCCCGGCCACAAGGCGGGTCAGGGGCACAAGGCCGTCGGCTCCCCCGCCGGAGACATCGAGGGCGAGATCACCCTCCACGGGGGCGGCAAGCCGCGCGAAGCGCCCGTTACCGGTAATCTTCAGCCCGGCCAGATCCTCCACATCCAGGTTGCGCAACACCCATCCCCCAGCCGCGCTCTCGGCGGCCAGGGACATGCGGCTCACCGGAAGACCTGAAAGCCGCAGAGCCTGTCCGCGCACAGTGAGCGAGCCGTCCAAACGCCCGCCCGTGGCGGCGAGGCCGGCCTGGAGGCCTGCGATCAGCGGGTCGAGGTCGAGACCGGTCAGGGTGAGATCCAGGCCGGCGCGGACCGGATTGCCCCAGGCGAGGGAGGTTCGCCCCGAGATCTCCGCCGGGCCGAGGGAGAGTTTCACGGCCTCAGCGACAATGCGGTCCGCCCCGAGCTCCAGGCGCGTCGAGAGGCGCACGGGGGCGGAGAGCATGGCGACATAGTCACCGGCCGCCTGGGGCGCCGCCCAGCGCAGGAAAGCGGCAGGTTCCTGCGACGTGAGGGCGAGCTCGCCCGCAAACGTGGTTGACGGCGCCGGTGCGGGGACGCCCGACAGCCGGATGGCGGTCTGCCCCGGAAGCTTCGCTTCCGCTCCGTCGATGCGCCAACCGGAGGGGAGGCCGGTCAGGTCCAGCCGCGCTTCGCGGACCACGGTGCCGCCGAGTGTCAACTGGTCCACAGCCGCGCCGATGCGGATCGGGAAAGGCGGCGGCGGAAGGTCCGTGAAGAGGCGTGCGAGGGCGGCGACGGCTTCGCCGGGGGAGCGCACCGGCGAACCGGCCCCGAGCACCGGATCCGCGTCCGCCGCCCGTCCGTTCAGCACTATGTCGAGGCCGAGCGCGCGACCGAACGAGAAGCGGGCCGAGCCGGCGAGGGTGAGGGGCCGCGCCTCATCCCCCAACGTGGCCTCCAGGCTTTCAGCGACCAAGGCCTCGGGGCTGAGGCGCACCGGGCCTGACACGCGCCAGGGCAATTCCGCCGGCGTCCGCCCGGTCTTTGTCAGCAGCCCTTTCCCTTCGAAGCGCGGGACGCCCTCCTGGAGGCGCAGCAGTCCGTCGAGGTCGGCGCCGATCCCGCCGCTGCCATTGGTCTTTGCCGCTGTGATGAACCGAACGCGCGATCCTTCCTCCGTTGCCTTGCCGAAGGAGAGGCGCACCTCCTGCCGCTGGCCCCCCACTTCGGCCTCGCCTTCGAGGCGTAGCGGCCCGGCAAGCCCGCGCATGTCGCCGCGCAGATCGAGGTCGGAAATCTGGAGCGTCCGGTCGGCGGCGCGCTCCACCACGTCCAGCGCCCCGTTCTCGACGGAAATCCGCTCGATGGAGAGGGTGGCGGACGTTCCTGGTCCGCCGGGCGGAACCAGCCGGCCCGCTTGATCCAGCACGATGCGGAAGCGCGGAGCGACGAGGTCCACTCCGCGCGCCTCCCATTGGCCACGCATGAGGGCGCCGAGCGAGAATTCCGCCTTGAGCACCTGGATGGTGGCGCCGCTGGCGCCCTCGCTGGCGGTATCTTCGACCCCGACATTCACGTTGCGAAGGGTCAGTCTGGGCGCGGGAAGAAGCTCGGCTTCGATGCGCCCGCGAATGCGCACGGGCATGCCGGACAGCCGGCTCGCCTCCTGCTCGAAGGTCGCCCGCCAATTATTCCAGTCCACCACGAACGGCGCCGCGAACGCGCCGCCGATCGCCAATATGAGCGCGGTGGCGATGGTGATGAGCAGACCCTGCACCGATGGCCCTCGCTTCGCTGGTCCGCCTCGCCCGCGAAGGACGTGTCGCGCGGATCGCCGGCATTCCGAACGGATCAGATCTTCTCTATCATGAACTGCGCCAATGCTTCACCGCCGAGACGGTTCCCTTCCGGGCGTGCGCGTCCGGCCGCGAGGCGATTTCACGCGACTGGACCCTCAAGCCGGGTCACACGCTGACGATCTTGCCGGGATTCATGATGTTCAGTGGGTCGAAGGCGCGTTTCAGCGCCCGCATGGCGTCGAGGGTTTCCTCGCCATGCTCGGCCGCGAGATATTTCATCTTGCCCTCGCCGACGCCGTGCTCGCCGGTGCAGGTCCCGTCCATGGCAAGCGCCCGTTCCACCATGCGCGACATGAAGGCCTTGGCCTTCGCCATGTCGGCCGGGTCATCCACATCCACCATGAGCGTGGTGTGGAAATTGCCATCGCCCACATGGCCGACAATGGGGGCGATGAGACCGGTTTCCTCGATGTCGCGCTTGGTCTCCATTACGCATTCGGCGAGCCGGGAGAGCGGAACGCACACGTCCGTGGCGACCGCCTTCGCGCCGGGGCGCAAAGGCAGGACAGACCAATAGGCATCGTGGCGGGCCTGCCAGAGGCGGGTGCGATCCTCGGGCTTTTCCGCCCAATGGAAGGGTCCGCCCGCATTTTCGGTCGCGATCTCAGCAAAGCGTTCGGCCTGCTCGCGCGCCCCGGCGGTGGTGCCATGAAATTCCAGGAACAGGTGGGGTGTCTCCGGCAGGCCGAGCTTGGCATAGGCGTTGGAGGCGCGCACCTGCATCTCGTCCAGCAATTCGATGCGAGCGACGGGGATGCCCGACTGGATGGTTTCAATCACCGCGTTGCAGGCGTCACCGATGGTCGGAAAGGGGCAGACGCCGGCCGTGATGGATTCGGGGATGCCGTAAAGGCGCAGGGTGATCTCGGTGATCACGCCAAGTGTGCCTTCGGCGCCGACGAACAGGCGCGTGAGATCATAGCCGGCCGAAGTCTTTCGGGCGCGGCGGGAGGTGGTGATGAGATCGCCATTGGGCAGCACCACTTTCAGGGCGAGCACATTGTCCTTCATGGTCCCGTAGCGCACCGCGTTGGTGCCGGACGCCCGGGTGGAGACCATGCCGCCAAGCGAGGCATCGGCGCCAGGATCGATCGGGAAGAAGAGGCCCTGGTCGCGCAGATCCTCATTCAGCCGCTTGCGGGTCACGCCGGGCTCGATGACGCAGTCGAGGTCTTCGCCGTGGACGTGAAGAATGCGGTTCATGCGCGAGAGATCGAGGCTGACGCCGCCGCGCGGAGCGTTCACATGCCCTTCCAGCGAAGTCCCCGTGCCGAAGGGGATCACCGGCATGCGATGGTCGCGGCACAGAGCAAGCGTCGCCTGCACATCCTCAACGCTCTCCGCGAACACCACGGCGTCGGGCGCTTCATTGGGCAGATAAGTGGTGATGTTGGCGTGCTGTTCTCTAACCGCTTGTGCGGTCACGACCTTGTGACCAAGTCGCGCGCCAAGCGCCTGGATCGCTGCCGTGAAGTCGGATTTGCGCACCGCATGCGCCTGGGCCTCCGCAGGAAGCATTTGAAAATCCTCCATTATTATGGGTGCGCCCAGATGCGCCGGCGTCACAGTAATGGGCCGGCTCGCGGGCCGCAAAGTCTTTCCCGCTCGCGCACGCGGCACATTCCCGCCCGCACCGGGCGGCTTTGACATTTTTGTGCCCGACGCGGCCGGATGATGAAGAGCTTGGAAGGGTAACCTTTTTGGTTCCCAAGCGCGTTCCCATGAGCTTGCCGCGCAAGCTGATCGGAGCGGGCTTTGAAGCAGCGGAGAGGTGCCATGCGCGACCGAACCGACTTCGACCCCGTTTTCTTTGCGCCCTTCGTTTCCTCGTCTGTCGATGTCGAGGGGGATGCTTTGCCCACATCCGGCGGACCCGAAGGTTCTGTCTATGACATCATCTTCACCCGCGCGGTCAATGAAGCGTTCGCTCTTCTGGGGCTTGGGATTGAGGGGATGGAGCGCGACGCGCTCGCATTTTCCAATGCAGAGGTGCTTGAGCAGGACCATGTGGCACGACCCCGAGGCGCCGTCCGCGCGACCGTGCGCCTTCTCGATTACGACGCCTTCCGGGTTCATCTGCTTCTTCACCTGCACGACGCGGCGGACGGTGCGGTGATTGCTGTCAGCGAGCGTGTTGTGACGCATTTGGACGCGGACGGAGAGCGTCCTGATCGCTTCCCCGACCATGTACTGCGGCGTCTGGCTGAGATGCGGCTTGTGCATGGGCGTCTCAGGCCGGTGGATTCGCTCCATCTGCGGCTTCCCGCCCGCAACTGAAAGCGCAAGCTGCGCCGAAGGTTAGCCCACAAAAGAGGCGCGCCTGCATTTGATGCAGGTCAGCTATGCTGACCTATTCATTCCGCTGCGATGCAGCATGCCCTATCATGCACTGCATCATGACCCAAGGCGGGTTCATGCAGCGGAGGTGTGTCATGGCTTCGGTGACTCTGTCTGCCCGTAAGGACTATGCCGTCGGATCCGTCCCGGCCATTCCGGCCGTGCCGAAGAAGCGCTTTCTCGCTCGTCTCTACGACGCGATTGTCGCCGCCCAGACGGCCAAGGCCGAGCGCGCCCTGGATCACTATCTGCGCCGCACGGGCCAAGAGCCGCGCGCCTGAGGCCGCGTTCCTGGGTTCCCTTCGAGCGTTCCACGGTACGCAGGAGAGGGTCTGCGGTCGGCCATCGGCGGGCGCGCCTATCCCCGCACATCACATCCCCCTTACCCTTGCAGGTGACGGGGAGAAGGACGTCGCGCGGGGTGGGACATGGAAATGAAAAGATCCGCTGAAACGCTCCCTACCGGCCCAAAGCACCAATTCTGAACGCGCAGCCTTTTCCCCCGCCGCGCTCCAGCGGCGCGAGGGGGGCAATGTATAGGAGTGGCGTCCACGGGCGGGCTCCGAAGCCATCATAGAGGATGCCCAGCAGCAGATCCGCAACGTGTTCGAAATCCCGTGCGTGATCGGTGATGACGATCAGTTTCTGGAAGTTCCCGTCAGACGTGTCGGTCGAGAAACCCGCCGCCGCCATCACTGCCACCCGCTCAGGCGGAACCGGCGGGGGCGTCTCGCCCTCCAGCACCGAATAGAAGCCGGACGCCGCCTCGCACAGGATCTCCGTGTCGTCAGCCTCCAGCAGGCATTGCACATAGGCGGCGGAATTGCGCGCGGGGTGGACCACCAGGAAGCGGTCGACCGTCCCCGGCTGGCTATGGATCATGTGCAGGCGGTCGATAATGGCGCAGCGATGATCGGCGATGAATGCCGCCCGCCAATCTCGGGTCTTCCCTTGCGCCAGACGGGTCGCCGAGAGCCCGGCGAGGCATGCGACCGCGATCATCACGAAGCGTCGTCTGCATGCATCCCACATTGCCATCCCCGCCAGTCGGATTGCGCGCTATGATTGCGCAAAACGGTAGAATGTGCGCAAAGGCGCGTAAAGCCGCCTCGCTCGAAATGAGAGATCCGTTTTCTTTTATCCTGGTGCTGTCGAAGCGAGGGGCCGATGCTGCAGGTTCAAGTGTGGTATCTGCCGAATGGCCAGAGGGCTCGCAGCCGCTGGCGCGGCGGCGTCACAAGCCGAATTTGAGCGTTCGGCATTTATCGTCGAAGCGCTACCGGCGGGTCGTCTGTCCTTGGCCCGCGGCGCAGCCCTGCAGGTCAAAAAGACCTCGCGCCAGCGAATTGTTATCGGTAAGCGGGAGCCCGTGACCGACCGTTGACGGGGATAACGTGTTTGGCGCGCAACGCCGGGTGCGCAGCCTGACACAGTAGGCCGAAAGGGCGTTGTTGAAGCTCGCGAATTTGGAGCGGGCGATGGGAATCGAACCCACGACATACAGCTTGGGAAGCTGTCGTTCTACCACTGAACTACGCCCGCATCGGCGCGCACCATAGCCAAGACGGGGCCGGCGCAGCAAGGGGCATCTCGCGGCGACGCCGGACCGGACATTCGCAGCGCCGCGTTGCCAGCGAGCGGGGCGCTGATTTAGTCTCGCGCGATGTCCGATCTTTCTCCCCGCCCCCTCGCGCCCTTTCCCGCGGTTCCGCGCTTTCAGGCCTTTTTCCAGAGCTTCGATGACCCGGCGGCGGGCGAGTCCGGGGCGGCGCGGCTCGCTCTGCTGCGCGAGGCGCTGAAGGCACGTGGCGTGCAGGGCTATGTGATCCCCCGCGCCGACGCGCACCAGAATGAATATGTCCCGCCCTGCGAAGAGCGCCTCGCATATCTGACAGGTTTCACCGGTTCGGCGGGTCTATGCATCGTCCTCGAACATGCAGCGGCCTTGTTCGTGGACGGTCGCTACACCCTCCAGGCACCGGCGCAGGTGGATCAGTCCGCTTTCGAGATCGTGCCGCTGGCGCAGACCGCGCCGGAGGCCTGGATTGAAGGGCATCTCCCGCGTGGCGCCACGCTCGCCTTTGACCCCTGGCGCACCACTTTGGATGCTCGGCGCAAGCTCTCCGATGCGGTTGCGGCGGCCGGGGGGATCCTTGTGGCACTGGAGGACGATCCCCTCGCCGACCAGTGGCTTGACCGTCCCGCGTCGCCGGCGGCGCCCATCCGCTTGCAGGACCCGAGCTTGGCAGGGGAGGACGCAAGCGCGAAAATCGCGCGAGTCCAGACAGAACTGAAGCGCGAGAAGCTTGACCTTCTCCTGGTGTCGGACCCGCATGCGGCCGCTTGGCTTTTCAACATTCGCGGGTCCGACGTCGCACACACGCCCATTCCCCTTGTATGGGCTCTTGTTCCCGAAAGCGGACGGCCCGCCCTGTTCGCTGCTGCCGGTCAGGTGACGCACGCCGTCGAGGCGGCTTTGGCGCCCCTTTGCGATCTGCTGCCCCGGTCTCGGTTGGAGGAGGTTTTGGCATCGCGCGGCGCCGGGTGCTGCGTCCGGCTGGATCAGGCGACCGCTCCCGTCCATCTCGCAAGCGTTGTCGAGCGGGCCGGTGGCACGGTATCGAAGGGGGCGGACCCCATTTCGCTGCTGAAGGCGGTCAAGAATCCGGCGGAGATCGCCGGCATGCGGGCGGCTCATCTTCTCGATGCCGTGGCGCTCGCTCGCTTCCTTCAATGGTTCGACCGCGTCGCGCCCGGCGGACTCTCGGAAATCGACATGGTGGAGGCGCTGGAGACCTTCCGCCGCGAGGCCGGTCCCTTAACCGATGTGTCCTTCCCGACCATTTCCGGTGCGGGGCCGAACGGAGCGATCGTCCATTATCGGGTGACGCGCTCGACCAACCGCCTGCTCGGCGAAGACGAATTGTTCCTGCTGGATTCCGGCGCGCAATACCCGCAGGGGACCACCGATATCACGCGCACCCTGGTCATCGGCACGCCGACGCCGGACATGCGGCGTCATTATACGCTGGTCCTCAAGGGTCATCTGGCGGTGTCGCGCGCCGTATTTCCGGAGGGCACGAGCGGAGCGCAGATCGATCCCTTCGCGCGCCAGTTCCTGTGGGCGGAGGGCCTGGATTTCGATCATGGAACCGGACACGGCGTCGGCGCCGGATTGTCCGTGCATGAGGGACCGGCCCGCATTTCGAAGCTCGGCCATGTGCCGCTGAAGGCGGGGATGATCCTTTCGAACGAGCCGGGTTTCTACCTCACCGGCGCCTATGGAATTCGGATCGAGAATCTCGTTCTGGTGGAGCCGCGGGCGCCGGGCGGCGACCGCCCCTCGCTCGGTTTCGCCAATCTCACGCTGGTGCCCTATGAGCGGCGGCTGATCGAGACCGCCCTTTTGACCGACGATGAAATGGTGCAGATCGATACCTATCATCGGGAGGTCATGACGGCGGTCGGTCCGCATCTCGATGCCGAAGCGCGCGACTGGCTCCTGGCCGCGACCGTGCCACTAGCCTGACCGCATGACGTCCGCCGCCGGCTCCGCAAACTTAACCTTGTCGCGGCCGGAACCTTTGCCATGGATCAACGTTACCTTGACCGACACCACGTCGGGAGGACTGATCCATGCTGTCGACGATCCTTATTGTACTTCTCATCCTGCTTCTGGTCGGGGCTCTGCCCACTTGGGGCTATAGCCGAAGCTGGGGCTATGGCCCGGGCGGAATCGTGGGCGTGCTGCTCATCATCGTTCTGGTGCTGGCGCTGACCGGCCGCGTCTGAGCCTGACGATCAACAGACATCTCCGGGCTCTGGGGCTCATGGAAAGGGCGGCTGAAAAGCCGCCCTTTCACTTAGAGCCTGATCCAATCAAATTGAATCAATCTGATTGGTGAATCAGTCTCCAAATGATTGATAGAGAACGTTTTGCCGATCTGATTGCGATGTAATCAGATCGGAACGTGCTCTAGAGACCTTCAGGCCGTCGCCTCGATGACCCTTCCGGTCTTCTCGATCAATTCCCCGATCTGCGCCTCGGAGAT
>JASBUY010000110.1 GCA_030147645.1 Aquabacter sp.
CGCATGGGTTTCGGCGCGGTCTCGCTCATTCCGACACCCGGCGCTTGAGGCGCAGCAGGTTCAGCGCCGCCTCGGCCGCACCGCCGCCCTTATTGCCCTCGGAGACGCGGGCGCGCTCCCAGGCTTGCGCCTCCGTGTCCACGGTGAGGATGCCGTTGCCGAGCGGCAGGCCGTGGCCGATGCCGAGATCCATGAGCGCGCGGGCCGATTCCCCGGCCACGATCTCGAAATGATAGGTCTCGCCCCGGATCACGCAGCCGAGCGCCACCACCGCGTCGAACGGCCGGCCCTCCAGCTCCGCGCCTTCCAGCGCGATCTCGGCCGCGATCGGCACTTCCAGCGCGCCGGGCACGGTCACGACCTCGATCTCGGCCTCGGCGGCCTCCAGCGCGGCGCGCGCGCCGGCCAGAAGCTCGTCCGCCAGCCCCTCATAATAGCGTCCCTCGACGATGAGGACGCGCGCGCCCGGAACGGGCTCGGCCTGCGCGGTCTCGCGGCTGCTGGTCACCATGAACTTCTCTCCAGAACGTGCCGCAGGGGTTACCCGCCCCGGGGGAACTCTGCAAGCCGCGCGGCATAGCGCGCCATCAGATCCACTTCCAGATTGACCCGGCTGCCCGCGCCCACGTCGCCCCAGGTGGTCACCGCGAGGGTGTGGGGAATGAGCAGGCAGGAGAAGCGGTTGCCCTCCGCCGTATTGACGGTGAGCGAGGTGCCGTCGAGGCACACCGAGCCCTTGGCGGCGATGAAGCGGGCGAGCATATCTGGCGCCTCGAACACGAAGCGGCTGGTCTCGCCCAGATCCTCGCGCGACACGACGGGAATGGCCGCGTCCACATGGCCGGTCACCAGATGCCCGCCCAGTTCCGCGCCCATGGCGAGCGCGCGCTCCAGATTGAGGCGGCGCCCCTCGGTCCAGACGGCGGCGGTGGTGAGCGCGAGCGTTTCGGGCGCGGCATCCACCGTGAACAGCGCGCCGAGCGGCCCGCCCTCGCGCACTGCCGTCACCGTGAGGCAGACGCCGGAACAGGCGATGGAGGCGCCGATATCGATGCCCGCCGCTCCATAGGAGGTGGCGATGGTGAGGGTGCGCACCTCGTTGTGCGCCTCGACTTTCACGATCTCCCCGAGATCGGTGACGATGCCTGTGAACACGGACGTTTCCTTTCAGCGGCGACGCAGCCGCAGCAACTGGTCTTCTCCCACCGCCTCGCGCTCCAGCGCCGCGAATCCCACCGGCGCGGTCATGCGATGCAGTGGCCGTCCCGCGAGCGCATCGAGCGCCTGCGGGCCGAGCCGGCGCGGGCTCTCAAAGACCGCCACCTCGTCCACCAATTCGGCATCCAACAGCGCCGCCGCAAGATGCGGCCCGCCCTCCACCATCAATCGAGTGATGCCCAGCAGGCCGAGCAGCTTCAAAACGGCGTCGAGATCGAGCCGCCCGTCCGCGCCGCGTGGCGCGCGCATCACCTCGATGCCGCGATCGACGAGGCGCTTTTCCCGCTCCAGCGGCGCATCCTCTGCACCGATCACCCAGACGGGAACCTCGCCGGCCGTGCGGGCGAGATGGCCGGTTTCCGGCAGCCGCATGTCGCTGTCCAGCACCACGCGCACCGGTGAGTGGCCCTCCAGCCCGGCAAGGCGGACGGTCAATTGCGGATCGTCCGCGAGGACGGTGCCGATGCCCACCAGGATCGCGTCGGAAGCGGCGCGCATCAGATGGACGCGGGTGCGCGCCTCGGCTCCGGTGATGGCGGCCGGCGCGGGGCCGGGCAGACCGGCCTTGCCGTCCGCCGAAACCGCCATCTTCAGCAGCACATGGGGCCGCGCGCGGGTAACGCGGCTGATGTGGCCGGCATGGTCGATGAGCGCCTGTTCGGCCCCGACGCCCACTGTGACCCAGATGCCGGCCGCGCGGATGCGCGCGACGCCGCGCCCCGCCACCCGGCGATCCGGGTCCTCGATGGCCGCAACCACGCGCCGGATGCCGGCGGCGATCACAGCATCCGCGCAAGGCGGCGTGCGGCCGAAATGGGAGCACGGCTCCAATGTGACATAGAGCGTAGCACCGCGCGCTGCCTCGCCCGCCTGGGCGAGGGCCAGCGGCTCGGCATGGGGACGCCCCGCTTCTGCGGTGCGCGCCTCGCCCACGATACGCGGCCCCTCCAGTGTGGACGCGACCACCACGGCGCCCACGGACGGGTTGGGCCAGGTGCGCCCGAGCCCCGCCTGCCCCACCGCGAGGGCGCGCGCCATGAGGCGTTCATCCTCCTCCGGCGTTGCCACCGCGAAGGGCGCCAGATGGCTCATTCGGCGCGCCGGGGCTTTACGGGCGCGGGAACGGGCGCGGGCCGGTCGGCCGCAAGCTCGTCCAGCACGCTCTCGAAATCCTTCGCCTCGCGGAAATTGCGGTAGACCGATGCGAAGCGCACATAGGCGACATCATCGATGCGCTTCAGCTCGGTCATCACCATTTCGCCGATGAATTCGGTGGGAATGTCCGTGTCGATCTTTTCCAGGTGGCGCACCACGCGGGAGATCAGGGCGTCCACCGTGTCGGGCTCGTCCACCCTTTTGCGCAGGGCGGTGGCGACCGAGCGCGCCAGCTTCTCGCGGTCGAACCGCTCGCGCCGGCCGGATCGCTTCACCACCATCAGCTCGCGCAATTGCACGCGCTCGAACGTGGTGAAGCGCCCGTTGCAGTTGGGGCACACCCGCCGGCGGCGGATGGCGGTGTCATCCTCGGTAGGGCGGCTGTCGCGGACCTGGGTGTCTTCATGCCCGCAATAGGGACAGCGCATCGTCTCGCCCTTCCGGCGCCCCGCTCAGCCGTAGATGGGGAAGCGGTCCAGAAGGTTCGCAACCTTCTGCCGAACCGCCTGCTCCACCAGACTATCTTCGTCCACCCCCTTTTGCGAGAGGACGCCCAGCACCTCGGCGATCATGTCGCCCACCTGCTGGAACTCCTTCACGCCGAAGCCGCGCGTGGTGCAGGCCGGGGTGCCGAGGCGCACGCCGGAAGTGATGGCGGGCTTCTCGGGGTCGAACGGGATGCCGTTCTTATTGGTGGTGATGTGGGCGCGACCGAGCGCCGCCTCGGACACCTTGCCGTTGAGGCGCTTGGGACGCAGGTCCACCAGCATCAGATGGGTGTCGGTGCCGCCCGAGACGATGTCGAAGCCGTGGCCGCGCAGGGTCTCGGCCAGCGCGCGGGCATTCTCCACCACATTCTTCGCATAGAGCTTGAACTCGGGGCGCAGAGCCTCGCCGAACGCCACCGCTTTGGCGGCGATCACATGCATGAGCGGGCCGCCCTGGATGCCGGGGAAGATGGCGGAGTTGAACTTCTTCGCCAGATCCTCGTCATTGGTCAGGATCATGCCGCCGCGCGGGCCGCGCAGGGTTTTGTGGGTTGTGGTGGTGGCCACATGGGCATGGGGGAAGGGGCTCGGATGCACGCCGCCCGCCACGAGACCCGCGAAATGGGCCATGTCCACCATGAGCTTGGCGCCCACGCTGTCGGCGATCGCGCGCATCTTCGCGAAATCGATGACGCGCGGATAGGCCGAGCCGCCGGCCACGATCAGTTTGGGCTTATGCTCGTCCGCGAGGCGGGCGATTTCCTCATAGTCCAGACGCTGGTCGTCCTGGCGCACGCCATAGGGCACCGCCTTGAACCACTTGCCGGACATGTTCACCGGCGAGCCGTGGGTGAGGTGTCCGCCCGCCGCGAGATTGAGGCCGAGATAGGTGTCGCCCGGCTGGAGCAGCGCGAAGAATACGCCCTGGTTCGCCTGGCTGCCGGAATTGGGCTGCACATTCGCGAAATTGCGGCCGAACAGCTTCTTGGCGCGCTCGATGGCGAGCGTCTCGGCCACGTCCACGAACTGGCAGCCGCCATAATAGCGCCGGCCCGGATAGCCTTCGGCATATTTGTTGGTGAGGACCGAACCCTGCGCCTCCAGCACCGCGCGCGAGACGATGTTCTCGGACGCGATCAGCTCGATCTCGTTACGCTGGCGACCCAGCTCCGCGCTGATGGCGGCAGAGATCTCGGCATCCGTCTCGGCCAGCGAGGCGGAAAAGAAGCGGGAATTGTCCTCCGCGGAGGAACGGGTCGCATCATGCGATGCCATTGACGGTCTCCGAAGGTTTCGGCGCGCGGACCCGGCGCGTTCGGGTCGCGCCGGTCGGGGCAGGCGGCTCGCTTAACACAGTGCGCCGGCCAAGTCCAAAGCCCAAGGCGCGCGTCAGGCCCGCGCGAGGCGGGACACTTTGCCCACCCCTTGCCCAAGCGTCAGCGCAGGTTGAAGTTCACCGGCACGGTGAAGGTCAAGGTGCTCCCGGTCACGTCCGGGGGCGGTGCGGGCACCGGCGAGGCGCGGCGGATCATGTCCATAACTTCCTCGTCAAGACGCGGCGAGCCCGATGAACCGACAAGGCTCGCCCCTACCACGCGGCCCGAACGGTCGATGGAGAAGCGCAGGCGCGCCGTCCCCTCCTCCCGCGCGGTGCGCGATTCGCCCGGATAGCGCTTGTGCCGGTTGAGGTGGGAGATGAGCTGGCTGCGCCAGGAGGCCGCGGCCGCCGAATTGGCGCTGGAGGCGCCAGCGGACGGGGCGGCCGTGGCGGACGCGGTCGGCGCGTCCGAGCGCGGCGCGGCGCTGGTGACCGGCGCGGCGGGCTTGGCGCTCGCCTTTGGCTTGGGCTTCGGCTTTTCCACCGGCTTGGGGGGAGTCGGCTGAGGCTCTGCCTCGGCCGGCTTCTGGGGCGGCAGAAGCGCCTCGGCCAAGGGCGGAGGCGGCGGCAGGTCCGGCAATTCCAGCAGCGGCTCGGCCACCGGCTGGGGCGGGGGCACCGCCTCTTCCATGTCTTCGGGCAGATCCTTCACCGGCTCCGGCGCCTGCACCATCTGCGGGCCGGGCGTCACATCCTCCACCTCGGAGGGGGCGGAGACCGGCATGGGGGCGAGGTCGATCATCATGGCGGCGGCGGCCGGCTCCGGCTCGCCGCGCGGCCAATGCAGCGCCACATAGGCCGCACCCACATGGGCGCCCAGCACCACAACTCCGGCCAGCAGCCAGCGTGAGGCATAGAGGGAGGCGCCCTCGCGCCGTGCGGGCGGGGCGGCGGTCCAATCAGTGGCGGTCAAGGCGTGCCCCCGGGCGCCGCCGCAGGGGCCGCGGCGTTCTCCAGCCCCACCAGCGCGACCTTGAGATAGCCGGCATTGCGCAGGAGGTTCATCACCTCCATCACATCGCCATAGGGCACCGCCTTGTCGGCGCGCACGAAGATGCGCTGCTGGCGGTCATTGCTCGTGGCGGCGTCCAGAACACGGCCGATGCCGTCGCGCGGCACCGCATCGTTGCCGAGGGACAGTTCCAGCGCCTTGTTGATGGTGAGAAAGACCGGCTTGTCGGGGCGCGGCTGCTGCTGCGCGTTGGAGACCGGCAGTTCCACCTGGATGTCCACGGTGGCGAGCGGGGCGGCCACCATGAAGATGATGAGCAGCACGAGAATCACGTCGATGAAGGGCGTGACGTTGATCTCGTGATTCTCGACGAGGTCCTCCCCGCCATGATCGAGCTTGGCGGACATGGCCTATTCCGCCGCCGCCCGCATGTGCTTGCCGCCCACCGCCTCGCGGTCGAGATCGCGCGAGAGATGGCGCATCACCTCGGCCGAGGCGTCAGCGAGCGAGGCCTTGTAATTGGCGATGGCGCGGGAAAACACATTGTAGATGATCACGGCCGGAATGGCCGCGACGAGGCCGATGGCGGTGGCGAGCAGCGCCTCCGCGATGCCCGGCGCGACCACGGCGAGATTGGTGGTGTGGGCCTTCGAGATGCCGATGAAGCTGTTCATGATGCCCCACACCGTGCCGAACAGGCCGACAAAGGGCGCTGTCGAGCCGATGGTGGCGAGCAGGCCGGTGCCGAGCACCATGCGGCGCGCGGCATGGGCCTCCACCCGGTTGAGAGCGATGGCCGCGCGCTCCTTGATGCCGTCCGCCGGCAGTGCGCGCGAGGTCTCCATCTCGGCATAGGCCGCGCGCACCACGGCGCCGGCCGCCCCGCCCGAGCGGCCCTGCACCGCCTTGGCGGCAGCGGCAAGCCCCGGCGCCTTGCGCAGCATGCCGAGGGTCGAGCGCACGGCGCGGTTGGCGGCAACCAGTTCCAGGGTTTTGACGAGCCAAATGGTCCAGGTGACGACGGAGGCGAAGGCGAGGCCGATCATGACCGCCTTCACCACCATGTCCGCCGCCATGAACATGCCCCAGGGGGACAGGTCATGGGGCAGGACGCCGGGAAGCGCGGGCGGCAGCGCCTCGGACGGCGGTGCGACGTCGGTCGCGGGCGCGCCGGCCACGGGGGCGGGCGGATGAGCACCCGGTGCATGGGGTGACGGGGCGGCCTGGGCTTGCGGCGCAGGCGCCTGCATTTGGGCAGGAGCCGGGATTTGAGTGGGCGCTTGAGTCGCGGCGGGTGCCTGCGGCTGGGCCGGGGCCTGAACTTGCGGCTGGGCTGGAGCCTGGACAGCACCCTGGGTTTGGGCCTGCGCCGTCGCGAGCGGAGCGCCAAGCGTGAGGGCGCCAAGCAGCAGGGCAACCAGGAGAGCCGCCGTCCCGCCCCGCTTCAGGGCCGAAGGCAAACCCATGGACTCGCGTATCGTCATCGCGTCACCGGCGTCGGAAAGGGAGCTGGTTTGGCTGGCGATCCGCACGGCGGAATGGCTGGCTTCCGCCACTATAGCCCCTCAAGGGGCACGAGGTTAAGCCCCTTCGCGCCGCAAAAAGCCCACGCGCCGCCATGACGCAGCGACAGGGCCGCACTTCTTGCGCACCTTTCGCTTGCGCGAACAGGGCAATTCCTTAAGGAAACCGACGGGAGCGCGGGGAGCGAAATGTCGTCACAGGGGCGCCGGGGCATCAAGGCCAGCGCGCGGCACACGCCGCGCGGCGGAAAGCCGTGCGCCGCCCGCCTGCTCGCCTGGGTCCTTCCCTATATCCTGCTCGCCCATCTCATTCTCGGCGCGGTCGCGGCCGGGGCGCTGACCGGCGCGGCCTATGCCGCGGGCGGTCTTGGAAGCGAGCCGATCTGCGCGCTCCACACCGCCGCCGACCCGCAAGCGCCCTCCGATGGCGGCCACAAGATCCATTGCGTGCTCTGCCCGCTGGCCGGCACCACGCCGCTTCTGCCGCCCCCCGCGGCCGATGCGGCGCCCATGGAGCGCCCGGCGCACGCCGCCGACCTTCGTCCCCCGCGTGCTTTGCCCGCGCCCGCCCCCGAGCCGCACGCCCACGCCCGGCCCCGCGCGCCACCCTATTCCGCCACCGCCTGAAACCGCCGCTGCCGGGGCGCGGAGCGATTCGTCGATCCTGCATCCCGCAGCCGTCCTTCGGCTCGACCGGCTCTCTGCCGGATCGCGGAATTGCCCCATGTCTTCCCATCGCCCCGCGCCCCTGCGCGCGCTTCTTCTTGCTCTTCTCGGCAGCACCGCCCTGCCCGCCGCCGCCATCGCCCAGCAGGCAGCCCCCGTGGCGGAGCTTCCCACCATCTCGGTGACGCAGGGCCAGGCCGGAAGCCTCACCGTCCAGTCGCCCACCGAGGCGCTGGCCCAGCTCGAACTCATTCCCGGCGGCGTGGCCCTGGTGACGGCGGACCAGTGGACCGACACGCCCGCCACGACCATCAAGGACATGCTGGACTATGTGCCGGGCGTGTTCGCGCAGCCCAAATGGGGCGAGGACACGCGCCTCTCCATTCGCGGCTCGGGCATTTCGCGCAACGCCCATCTGCGCGGCATCCTGCTCTATCAGGACGGCGTCCCCCTCTCCTTCCCCGACGGCGGCGGCGACTTCCAGGAGATCGATCCCACGGCCTACCAATATGTGGAGGTCTATAAGGGCGCGAACGGCTACCAGTACGGCTCGAACACGCTCGGCGGTGCCATCAATTTCGTCTCGCCCACCGGCCGCTCGACGCCCGGGATCGGCGTGCGGCTCGACGCCGGTAGCTTCGATTTCTATCGCCTGCAATCGAATATCGGCGGCGTGAACGGCGCCTTCGACGGCTATGTCACCGCCTCCTACATCTCGCAGGGCGGCTTCCGCGACCATTCCTCCGGCACGAACATGCGCGGCAGTGCCAATTTCGGCTGGCAGGCCAACGACCATATCGAGACGCGCTTCTACTTCAACGCCACCGACGTTCAGCAGGACATTCCCGGCGCCGTCTCCAAATCCGTGGCGCTGAACTCCCCCCAGAGCGCCAACCCGACCAATGTGGCGCTGGACTATGAGCGCAACATCCAGGCGGTGCGCGTCGCCAACAAGACGACCTTCATCTTCTCCGACAACACCAAGCTGGATGCGGGCGTCTATTACAACAACAAGTCCCTGGTTCACCCGATCTTCCAGGTGCTGGACTATGGCTATGAGGATTACGGCGCGTTCGGCCGCCTCGTGGACGAGCGGGTTATCGGCGGCTTCAACAACCGCCTGGTGCTTGGTGTGAATTACGGCACCGGCACGGTGGATGCGCAGCGCTACACCAACGTCTTCGGCAATGCCGCGCGCCTCGTTTACCTGTCCACGGACGAAGCCACCACCACCACCTTCTACGGCGAGGACAATTTCTACCTCACCAAGGATTTCGCGCTGGTCGCGGGC
>JASBUY010000128.1 GCA_030147645.1 Aquabacter sp.
ATCTCCAGCACGTCGATGAACTCGGTGCCCTTCACCGGGTCGCCGCCGATGCCCACCGCCGAGGTCTGGCCGAGGCCTTCCTGGGTGGTCTGGAACACCGCCTCATAGGTCAGCGTGCCGGAGCGCGACACGATGCCGACCGAACCGGGGCGGAAGATGTTCGCCGGCATGATGCCGATCTTGCTCTCGCCGGCCGTCACGACGCCCGGGCAATTGGGGCCGATGAGGCGCGATTTGGAGCCCGCCAGCGCGCGCTTCACACGCACCATGTCCAGCACCGGGATGCCCTCGGTGATGCAGACGATGAGCGGGATTTCCGCATCGATGGCTTCCAGGATCGCGTCCGCCGCGCCGGGCGGGGGCACATAGATCACCGACGCGTCGGCGCCGGTGGCCTCGCGGGCCTCGATGACGGTGTCGAACACCGGCAGGCCGAGATGGGTGGAGCCGCCCTTACCGGGGGACGTGCCGCCGACCATCTTGGTGCCATAGGCGATGGCCTGCTCGGCATGGAACGTGCCGTTCTTGCCGGTGAAGCCCTGGGTGATGACCTTGGTATTGCGATCAATAAGCACGGACATCGCTCAGGCTCCCTTCTTCACGGCCGCGACGATCTTCTGCGCCGCATCGTCCAGATCGTCGGCAGGGATCACGTTGAGGCCGCTCTCGCGGATGATCTTCTTGCCTTCTTCCACATTGGTGCCTTCCAGGCGCACGACGAGCGGCACCTGCAGACCCACCGCCTTCACCGCGGCAAGCACGCCGCGCGCGATGACGTCGCACTTCATGATGCCGCCGAAGATGTTGACCAGAATGCCCTTCACCTGCGGGTCGGCGGTGATGATCTTGAAGGCCGCCGTCACCTTCTCTTCGCTCGCGCCGCCGCCGACATCGAGGAAGTTGGCCGGGCTCTCGCCGTACAGCTTGATGATGTCGAGCGTCGCCATGGCGAGGCCCGCGCCGTTCACCATGCAGCCGATGGTGCCGTCGAGCGCGATATAAGCGAGGTCATACTTGGACGCCTCGATCTCCTTGGCGTCCTCTTCGGTCTCGTCGCGCAGTTCCATCAGGTCGGGATGGCGGAACAGCGAGTTGGAGTCGAAGGACACCTTGGCGTCCAGCACGCGCAGCTGATTGTCCTTGGTGACGATCAGCGGGTTGATTTCGAGCATGGCCATGTCGGTGCCGGTGAAGGCGCTGTACAGGACCTCGGTGAGCTTGCCCGCCTGCTTGGCGAGATCGCCGGTGAGGCCGAGCGCCTTGGCCACCTTGCGGCCATGAAAGCCCTGGATGCCGGTGGCGGGATCGACCGAGAAGGTCACGATCTTCTCAGGGGTAGAATGCGCCACCTCTTCAATGTCCATGCCGCCTTCGGTGGAGACCACGAAGGCCACGCGCGAGGTTTCGCGGTCCACCAGCAGGGAGAGGTAGAACTCCTTGGCGATGTCCGAGCCGTCCTCGATATAGAGGCGGTTCACCTGCTTGCCGGCGGCGCCGGTCTGGATGGTGACGAGGGTCGAGCCCAGCATCTGGCCGGCGAAGGCCTTCACCTCTTCCACCGACTTGGCGAGGCGCACGCCGCCCTTTTCGCCGGCGGCTTCTTCCTTGAACTTGCCCTTGCCGCGACCGCCGGCATGGATCTGGGACTTCACGACCCAGAGCGGACCACCAAGCTCGGTGGCGGCCTTCTCGGCCTCGTCGGGAGTGAAGACGGCAATGCCGCGCGAGACAGGCGCGCCATACTTCTTCAGGAGCGCTTTCGCCTGGTATTCATGAATATTCATCGGGCTTGGTCCCCAAGGGTTGCGCACCTCCTGCCCCTCCCGAGGCAGGCGTGCGGCTGGCCAAACCGGCGAAGCTTAACCCCGCCGACACGAAAACGGCGGCCCGTAAGGCCGCCGCGCATTCATTTTGCGAGACCGGGCGCGAGCTTGAGGCAGGCTTCCATGAGCCCACGCACAGAACCCACGGACTTCTCGAAATTCGCCTTTTCCTCGCGGTCGAGGTCGATCTCCAGGATGCGCTCGACGCCCTTCGCGCCGATCACAGCCGGGACACCCACATACAGATCTTTCAGGCCGTATTCGCCCGAAAGATAGGCCGCGCACGGCAGGACGCGCCGCTTGTCCTTCAGATAAGACTCCGCCATGGCGATGGCGGAAGCGGCCGGCGCATAAAAGGCCGAGCCGGTCTTCAATAGATTGACGATCTCCGCGCCGCCGTCGCGGGTGCGCTGGACGATGGCCTCGATGCGCTCGCGCGTGGTCCAGCCCATCTTGATGAGGTCGGGGACGGGAATGCCCGCCACGGTCGAATAGCGGATCAGCGGCACCATGGTGTCGCCATGGCCGCCCATCACGAAGGCGGTGACATCCTCCACCGAGACGTTGAATTCGTCGGCGAGAAAATAGCGGAAGCGCGCCGAATCCAGCACGCCGGCCATGCCCACGACCTTTTCCTTGGGCAGGCCACAGGATTTCTGAAGCGCCCACACCATCGCATCCAAAGGATTGGTGATGCAGATGACGAAGGCGTCGGGCGCATATTTCGCAATGCCTGCGCCCACCTGCTCCATGACCTTCAGATTGACGGAAAGCAGATCGTCCCGGCTCATGCCCGGCTTGCGGGGGACGCCGGCGGTGACGATCACCACGTCGGCACCCTCGATGGCATCGTAGCTGTTGGCGCCGGAGAGGCGCGCATCGAAGCCCGCGACGGGGGAAAGTTCAGCGAGATCCAGGGCCTTGCCCTGCGGCGTTCCCTCCGCCACGTCGAACAGGACGACGTCTCCGAGATCCTTGAGGCCCGAAAGAAGCGCAAGCGTGCCGCCGATCTGGCCGGCTCCGATCAAGGCTATCTTATTACGTGCCATCAGGCGGGGACCCTTACGGAAGGCGGGCGGCTCGGCAAAGCTGAGCGGGGCTTGACTACTCCCATCCGGGAAGGGGTTCAAGACGCCGGGCCCGGGCAATCGCACCGAATCGTGAGCAACCGCACAAGAACGCGCCTGACATACAGAATATTCAAAACCTGAAGGGTCCAATCCCTTGATTTTCCGAGGGGAGGGCACGGAATTTCTCCCGCGCCCTCATCCCAAAGTCCCATGCTTCCCGGCCACGCTCAGGTTTCGGCAAGGCCCGTCGCGCTGCCGGTGGCGGTCGAATCCGGGCGTCCATGGGCGCGGGCAAGATAATCGGAAGAGCGCATCTCGTGCAGCCGCGAGACCGTGCGCGCCCATTCGAAGGCCTCCGCGCCACTAGTCCCGAGATAGAGGTTCTCCGGCTCGGCGGCGGCTGAGGCGATCAGTTTCACGCCGCCATCATAAAAGGTGTCGATGAGCGTGATGAAGCGCTTGGCCTCGTTCCGGCGTTCGCCGGACAGGATGGGGATGTCGTCCACCAGCACGGTGTGGAAGGTGCGGCCGATCTTCAGATAGTCCGATGCGCCGAGCGGGCGCAGGCACAGATCCTCGAAACCGAAGCGCGCGGTGCCATTCCCGAAGGCGGGCACGGGGATCTGGCGCCCCTTCATGGTCAATTCGCCGGGCCGCGCCCCGGCGGGACCCACCAGCGTCGCGAAGGCCCGGTCGAGGGCCGCCGTCGCCTCCGCGCCCAAGGGTTCGTACCAGACCTGAAGGCCCGACAGCTTCTCCATCCGGTAGTCGGTCGGCGCATCGAGGTTGATGACCTCCATACGCGCCTCGATCATGTCGATAAACGGAAGGAAAAGCGCGCGGTTGAGGCCGCCGGCATAGAGATCGCGGGGCGCCACGTTGGAGGTCGCCACCACCACCACGCCGTCCGCGAACAGCTTCTGGAACAGCCGGCCGAGAATCATGGCATCCGCGATGTCGGTCACATGAAACTCGTCGAAGCACAGAAGCTTGGCTTCCCGCGCCAGTTCGTCCGCCACTGGCTGAAGCGGGTCGGCCTGCTTGCGGGTGCCGCGCTTTTGTCCCTCGCGTTCCTGGAAGATGCGGTCATGGACATCGGCCATGAATTCATGGAAATGCGCGCGGCGCTTGGCCTTGACCGGTGCGTTCTCGAAGAACAGGTCCATGAGCATGGTCTTGCCGCGCCCGACCTTGCCGTAAATATAGAGACCCTTGGGCGCCTCGGGCGCCGAGCGGCGCTGGAACAGCCAGCCGAGCGCCGAGGACTTGGTGGCGAGCGCCCGGTCCTTCATATCGCCTTCCAGCCGCGCGAAAGCC
Organism: Aquabacter sp.; assembly: GCA_030147645.1. Classification (GTDB taxonomy): domain Bacteria; phylum Pseudomonadota; class Alphaproteobacteria; order Rhizobiales; family Xanthobacteraceae; genus Aquabacter. The sequence goes on from JASBUY010000128.1 coordinate 4,211, forward strand.
TCGACGATCCGGGCCTGGGCGGGATCGCGGGTGATGTCCCCGCTCGCGATTTTCGCCAGATACCGTTCCCGGACCCGCGCCGACGCTGCGCTTCCCATTCTGCCTCCGGCTCCGCTCGCCTCTTCCGGCGTGTCCGGCGTGCTCTAGAGCACCCGCGCTGCGATGAAAAGGAGAAGGTGCCGAACATGTCCTCAACCGCGCGGGGAAACCGAAAGCCCTTGTGCGCGTTCATTCTCCAGACAGCCGCGCCGACGCCCGAGACGAGCGAAGCGCGGAACCGGCGCGCGGTCCCGCCGCCGGAGCAACCGAATGGAGAGAGAGATGAAGAATCTGATCGCGACCGGTTCCGGCCTGATTGCCCTCGCCCTCGCCGCCAGCGTTGCCGCGCCCCACGGCGCCATGGCGGACGATTCCGTCAACAAGGTGAACGACAGTGTCATCCGTACCCAGCAGATGGATTACCTGTCCCGCAACGGCGGCTATGTGATCCAGCAGGATCAGTATTCCGAGGCGGTTGGCGGTCGCAATTCCACCATCGTGAGCCCGGCGCCGCGTGTCTACGTCCCGGTCGCCCCGTCCTCCGCTTATGTGGTGACCCCCGGATACGGTTATGTGACCCGCTAAGCGCCGGCTTCCCAACCGCTTGGAATTGAACCACACTTAAGCAAATCGGGTGGCCTGACCGGGCCGCCCGATTTTGCGCGTGGCAGGAGCGCGCGAACCCGATAGGGAGGGTCGTGTCGGCGCTGCCGGCGCAGCTCGGGTGATCGCAGGGGGAAAGAGTGTCGCAGTCCGAGGCCGCGCGACGCCAGGCGCGCCCGCTGTTGGAGCGCGTGCTGGGATGGCTGGACCAGCACGACCCCGGCGGGGTTGATTTCACCCGCGCCATTCATCTCGCCGTGTCCTTCACCATCGTCATCGCGCTCGGCTTTGCCACCTCGCGCGCCTTCGCGCTGGGGCTCGACGTTCTTTTCCCCATGGCCGGCGCCATGACCGCTCTGGTCCTCGTGATCGCGACCCCGGCGGCGAACCGGCGTTCGGAAGCCCGCGATTTCGCCCGCGCCTTCGCCATCACCTTCAGCCTTTTGATCTTCGTCTTCCTGATCGGGCCGGGGGAGTCGCCCGCCAATGCCGCGCTTCTGAAGATCCTGCTGGTGCCCTTCACGGGCATTGCCTTGTATCTGCGGCGCTATGGCATGCCGGGCCAAAGGCTCGGCTTTGCCATGATCATCATCTTGACGGTCGCTGCGGTGCTGCACCCGACGCGGCCCGAAATGGCCTATCTGCTGGGAGCGAGCCTCCAGGGCGCTGCGGTGGCGGTCATCGTGCGCCTCACCTTGCCCCGGCCCAACGCGCTGAAGGTCTATCACGACACGGTGGAGATGGCGGCGCGGGAAATTGGCGCCTTCCTGGCGGAACTGGCCTATTGCGTGCGCGAGACCCGCCCGCTCCCCGCGCCCTCCGACGATTTGCTGGATCTGGTCCGCGTCCGCGTGCGCTCCGCCCTCATCAATGCCAGCGCCGAGGCCCCCGCCGTCCGCCCCTATATCGAAGGTGTGCGCGCGCGGGCCTATCGGCTGCGCATTGCGACCCAATTGCTGGGCGAGAGCCTGCCGCGGTGTGAAATCGCATCCGCATCCTGGCGGCTCCCTTTCGCCACGGCGGCGGATTTCATCGCGCGCCACCTGCAGAACGGCCTCAGCGAACCCTTCGTCGAAAAGGCGCGCATGGACGAGGCCATTGCTCGCTTCCGCAACGAGGCGACGGCGGCAGACCTTGATCCCACGCTGCAACTCTCCTTGCTGCGCGCCGTCACGGCTCTGGATCGCCTCACACTGGTGGTCGGTGAATTGTCCCGCCTTCAGAGCGGCGGCCCCGCCGCATTCCGGGCCGCCGGCCCGCCGTCGCCGCCGAAGCCGAAGTCGCGCCCTCCGGGGCTGGAACCGGCCGCCAAAGTGGCCATCCAGGGGATGGTGGCTACCACCATCACCACCGGCTTCGATTTCTTTCTCGCCCTCGACCATGCCTATTGGGCGACGATGACGGTGATGTTCGTGCTGGGCAACAGCCTCGGAGAAACCTATGTGCGGGCGCGATATCGGAGCGTCGGCACCTTGATCGGCGTGATCATCGGCTTCGCGCTCATCGCGCTCTTGGAGCATTACGTCTGGATTCTCGCGGGCGTCTGCCTCGTGTCGCAAATGGTGGCGCTGGTGACGACCCGCGACCGCTACGACGTCGCCTCGGCTTCCACCGGCCTTTCTGTGCTCATCGCGCTGCATCTCGTCACCGGCCTCGGCGCGGACGGCATGATTGCGCGCATTTATGAGACCGTGATCGGCGCTGCCGTGGCGCTCGGCGCCTCGTGGCTGATCCTGCCCGTCTTTGCCACCGACCAAATCCGCAACGACGTGATCGGTCTGCTGCGCGGAACCCGCTCGGCTTTCGCCGATGCCTGGCCCCGCACCTCCGCGCCGGACCCGCGCAACAAGACCGTTGCCATGACGCTGGAGCTACGCTTTCTCGCGGACCGGCTGCCGCAGATCGGCGCAGAAACCGCGCTCGGCCATCGCTCTGCCGGCGACATGGTGGCGCTGGTCTCCACTCTGGAAGTGCTGGTGACTTATCTCGGCCTTTTGGAGGATGTGGCCTACCGCCTTGGCGCGGCGTCGCCCCATCCGGAAATCGTCACAGCCCTGGAGGCCGCCCGCGCGCGCACGCTGCGCGCCTTCGATGCCGCGCTCGGCGAGGCGCCCCTTGCAGGTGAAACGGCGCCTTCGGAACTGAATGCCGCTCTTTCGGGCGCCATGTCGGTGGCCTCCGACCCGGAGAGCCGCAAGCTCCTGCCGCTGGTCGCGGACTATCTAAGCTTTTCCGAAGCGGTGCTGCGGCCCCTGGCCGATATCGGTGCCGGCCTCACGGCCAGCCGCGAGGCCGCCCCGCTCGCGGCGGGGCTCGGCCTTCAGGCGCAGAAGGCGCCCCAGAGCTAAGGGCGCGCCAAAGCTACGGGCGTGCCAAAGCTAGCCATGTTCCGTTCGCTCTGAGATTGGCTCAGCACTCGCCGTGCTGGTGCTCCCGCTGCTGCTGGTCGCGGCAGGGATCGATGCGGCGCACTTGATGCTGCTGGCGCAAAGCACCCTTGGTCGGGGCCTCGTCATCCGGGCGCAGGTCGTCCCTTGACGGGGCGATGGCGTCGGGCCGGATGGGGGGAGGGGTAAGCGAACGGGCGTGGTTCAGATGGTTCATGCCATCCTCCTTGTTGTTTAGCCCCGCAGACCACGAGGCGACTTATAACACATCCGCGCCGCAGAAGGTTCCCGCTGAGAGCGGGGGATATGAAAAAGGCCCGGCAGATCTGCCGGGCCTTTTGAATCCTCAGAGAAAGAAAGAAGCGGCGTCGCCGAAGCGATCAGGCGGCTTCCTCCGCCTCCATCTCGGTCTCGGCCTCGACTTCCGCCTCGGCCTCCTCGGCCTTGGCGGCGTTGCGGCGCGGGCCCTTCTGGAGGTTGGACTCGATCAGCTTTACCGATTCCGTCTCGGTGATGTTCTGAACTGCGGACAGCTCCCGCGCCATGCGGTCCAGAGCGGCTTCATAAAGCTGGCGCTCGGAATAGGACTGCTCGGGCTGGGCATCGGACCGGTACAGGTCACGCACGACTTCCGAGATCGCGATCAGATCGCCGGAATTGATCTTCGCTTCATATTCCTGAGCGCGGCGGCTCCACATGGTGCGCTTCACGCGGGCGCGGCCCTTGAGGGTTTCCAGCGCCTTGGCGACCACGGGGGTCTCGGACAGCTTGCGCATGCCGACCGCGGCGATCTTGGGAACGGGAACGCGCAAAGTCATCTTGTCCTTTTCGAACGAGATGACGAAGAGCTCAAGCTTAAAGCCAGCGACTTCTTGCTCCTCAATGGCCATGATACGGCCGACACCATGCGAAGGGTACACGATGTGTTCACCCGTCTTGAAGCCAAGGCGGGCTTGCGCGCTCTTCTTTGTCGACATGCTTTGGACCACTCCTGATCCGGCCCTGAGGCCGGACCGTTAGCGTACGTCCGCTTGTTTCGGGCGTGGCCCGAGCGGAAGACGCACTTGCGCTGGCGACTAGACCGTGGTGAAACCGACCCGCGGTCCGCTCATCAGTCGAAGCAAAGCCCGTTACGCCGCGCCCACGCCGTCAAATCGGCCGGATGCTCATGTCTCGCCGCTGGTTGCCGAGAAAGCGCCACTGGTCAGGCACGTTGCGTAAGATGCGGGAAGCAATCGACTGTAAAAGCTCATATAACACAAAATCAGCCTGAATCAAAGTGCGCACGGCTTGCTGGCTGGATTCTGCGCGCACAGGAGGCATGCAATTCCGACAGCACGCAGGAAATGCATCCAGAATCAAGGATATAAATATTTCCTTATATCCAATTTGCCGACCCGCTCGCGCCGTGCTACAGCCTGCGCCCAGATCGCGGCCAGCCATCACCGGCAAGGACGGAGGACACCCGCATGACCGACTATGTAGTCAAAGACATCAATCTCGCCGATTGGGGCCGCAAGGAACTGGACATCGCCGAGACCGAAATGCCCGGCCTCATGGCGACCCGCGCGGAGTACGGCCCCTCGCAGCCCCTGAAGGGCGCGCGCATCGCCGGCTCGCTGCACATGACCATCCAGACCGGCGTGCTCATCGAGACGCTGAAGGCGCTCGGCGCGGACGTGCGCTGGGCCTCGTGCAACATCTACTCCACCCAGGACCACGCCGCCGCCGCCATTGCCGCCGCCGGCACGCCGGTCTTCGCCGTGAAGGGCGAAACCCTGGAAGAGTACTGGGAATATACCCACCGCATCTTCGAGTGGGCCGATGGCGGCGCCCCGAACATGATCCTGGACGACGGCGGCGACGCCACGCTCCTGGTGCATCTCGGCCTGCGCGCGGAGAATGGCGA
>JASBUY010000132.1 GCA_030147645.1 Aquabacter sp.
GGCATGGCGGTGATCCTCATCACCCATGATCTCGGCGTGGTGGCGCGGGTCGCGGACAAGGTGGGCGTCATGTATGCGGGGAGCCTCGTTGAGACCGCGCCCGCGCGCACCCTCTTCCGCAATCCCGCCCACCCCTATACGCGCGGCCTCCTCGACTGCATCCCCGTGCCCGGCCGCACCGAGCCCGGCGCCCCGCTCGGCGCCATTCGCGGGCAGGTGCCGAGCCTCATCGGGCGGCTCGAAGGCTGCGCCTTCCGCAATCGCTGTGATCGCGCCGGCCCCGAATGCGCCCGCGCCATTCCCCTCATTCAGCCTGAGCCCGCCCATGCCGTGCGCTGCGTGCGCGCGATGATCCCGGAGGCCGCCGCATGAGCGAGATCGTTCTCGAACTGAAGGACGTCACCCGCACCTTCCAGGTCTCGCAGGGCCTGTTCCGGCCCAAGGCGACGCTGACCGCCGTCGCGGGCGTCTCGCTCCAGGTGCGGCGCGGGGAAGTCTATGCGCTGGTGGGCGAGAGCGGATCGGGCAAGTCCACGCTCGCCAAGATGCTGCTCGGCCTGCTGCCGCCCTCCTCCGGCGAAATCCGCATCAATGGCACGCCCATCGCGGAGACGAACCGCATCGCGGTGGCGCGGCGCATCCAGCCCATTTTCCAGGACCCCTATTCCTCCCTCAATCCGCGCAAGTCCATCGCCGATCTCATCGCGCTGCCGCTGGTGGTCCATGGCATCGGCTCGGCGCAGGAGCGGCGCGCCAAGGTGCAGGAGATGCTGGACGTGGTGGGCCTGCCCCGCCGCCTCATGGATGCGGGGCCGGGGCAACTCTCCGGCGGCCAGCGTCAGCGCGTCGCCATCGCCCGCGCGCTCATCATGCGCCCGGAAGTGGTGATCTGCGACGAGCCCACTTCGGCGCTCGACGTCTCCGTGCAGGCGCAGATCCTCAATCTGCTGCTGGAGCTGAAGCGCGAGCTGGGGCTGACCTATTTCTTCATCAGCCACAATCTGGCGGTGGTCGAGCATCTCGCCGACCGGGTGGCGGTGATGTATCTCGGCCGCTTCGTGGAGGAACGCTCCCGGGCCGGATTGTTTGCCGATCCGCAGCATCCCTATAGCCGCGCTCTGCTGGAGTCCGTGCTTACGCCCGATCCGGACCTCGGCGTACCGGATACCCATCTCGGCGCCGTCTTCCCCAATCCGCTGACACCGACGCCCGGCTGCGCGTTCCATCCGCGCTGTCCCGGCGCGCGGGACCTGTGCCGCAGCACACCGCCCGCCGCCGTGTTCCTTCCCGACGGGTTCGCCACCTGCCACTTCGCAGCCCCCGCGACCCTGTCCTCAGCCGCCTGATCCCCCTTTTTGCTCCAGCAAGGTCACGTTGATCCCATGAGCCGCCAAGACGCCGTCGCCCGCGCGACAGAATATTTCGACCAGGGCCATTTCCGCACCGATCTCGCCCGCCGCGTGGCCATGCCCACGGAGAGCCAGACGGGCGAAAGCCTCGATGCGCTGCGTGCGTATCTGACCGACGAAATCATCCCCACGGTGGGCCGGCTCGGCTTCACCTCGCGCATCCTGGAGAACCCCGCCCCCGGTTACGGTCCCTTCTTGATCGCAGAGCGCCATGAGGCCGAAGGGCTCCCCACCATCCTCATCTATGGCCATGGCGACGTGGTGTTCGGCCAGGATGCCGGCTGGCGCGAGGGGTTGAAGCCCTGGGCGCTGGTGGAGGAAGGCGACCGCTGGTACGGACGCGGCACCGCCGACAATAAGGGCCAGCATTCCATCAATATCGCGGCGCTGGAACAGGTCCTGTCCGTGCGCGGCGGGCGGCTCGGCTTCAATTGCAAGCTGCTCATCGAGATGGGCGAGGAAGCGGGCTCGCCCGGCCTGCGCGAACTGGCACGCCGCGAGCGCGAGGCCCTGAAGGCGGACGTGCTGATCGGCTCGGACGGCCCGCGCCTCTCCGCCCTGCGGCCCACGGTGTTCCTCGGCTCGCGCGGCGCCTTCAATTTCGAGCTGGAGGTGAATCTGCGCGCGGGCGGCCATCACTCCGGCAATTGGGGCGGCGCGCTCTCCAATGCCGGCACGCTCCTCGCCCATGCCATTGCCAGCCTGGTGGACTCGCGCGGGCGCATTCTGGTGGACGGCCTGAGGCCGAAGGAAGTGCCGCCCGCCGTGCGCGCGGCGCTCGCCGGCATCACGCTGGAACAGGGCATGGGTGACCCCGACATCGATCCCGACTGGGGCGAACCGGGCCTCACGCCGGCGGAAAAAGTCTATGCCTGGAACACGCTGGAAGTGCTCGCCTTCGTCACGGGCGCGCCGGACAAGCCGGCCAATGCCGTGCCGCCCTCCGCCAAGGCCACGATGCAGTTGCGCTTCGTGGTGGGGACGGACCCGGACACGGTCATTCCCCTCGTGCAGGCGCATCTGGCGGCCCATGGCCTCGGCATGGTGAGCGTGCGCCCCTCCCGCTCCGCCACCTTCG
>JASBUY010000142.1 GCA_030147645.1 Aquabacter sp.
GTTGCGGACTTCGAGCGGCTGCGCGATTCGGGCGAATTGCTGGAACATGCCACAGTGTTCGGCAATCTCTACGGCACGCCGCGCGCGGCGGTGGAGGATGCGCTGAGTGCCGGGCGCGACGTGCTGTTCGACATCGACTGGCAAGGCACCCAGCAATTGGACCAGAGCGCGGAACAGGACCTGGTCAAGGTCTTCCTGCTGCCGCCGTCCGCGGGCGATCTGGAACAGCGCCTGCGCACCCGCGCGCAGGACAGCGACGATGTGGTCCGCCAGCGCATGTCCAAGGCGTCGGACGAAATCAGCCACTTCACCGAATATGATTACATCCTGATCAACCAGGACATTGAGGACAGCCTCGCCAAGCTCACGGCCATCCTCAACGCAGAGCGCCTGAAACGCCGCCGGCTCACCGGCCTTGCCGAATTCGTCAAGGGCCTGCGCGACGCGCTGTAACGCGCAGGCCTATCCCCGGCACGCTTCCGGCACCAGCGCGTGCACGCGGGCGCGGACCTGAGCCAGGGGGCAAGCCTGCCCGCCGCAGCCCGGCAGGACCACCGATCGGGCATGGACGGATTTGGGATCCAGCGCCCGCATCCCTTCAAGCTCTGCATAGAACACGGTCAACCGCACCCAGACGTCGCCGTTCGTGGGCTCGCGCCAGCGCTCCAGGGCAAAGGCGGTGGCCGGGGCCGTGTCGTCCGGCTGGCCCGGCAAGGTCCAGTCCGCCCCGAAAACGCCGGCCATGTTGGAAAGGTTGTCGTCATGACCGGCCAAGGCGATCAGCTTTGCCGACGCGCCGATGGCGGGTGACGACAGGCGCGTTTCCATCGCGAGGCTTTCCACCATAAAACGCGCCATGGCGCCCCCTTGGCGGACGGCCGCATAAGGCAGGCTGCGGGTCAGATCCGAGAGGCGATTGCGCGGGCCGAGCCAGGAGGCGAAACGAGCCGCGTCCGGGGCAGCGCCCCAGGCCACGTCGGCGCGGGCAAAGCCCTGGGCATATTCCAGCAGGAAGATCTCACCGGAATCTGCCGCCACGGCGAGCGGGCCGGTCAGGACGATCTCATAGGGATGGACTTCGAACCGGCTGGCCGCCGGGTCCGGCGCCGGAGTGCCGGGCCTCAGAATCGAGAAGATGTCCACGATGGCCGGCTCGGTCGCGCCCGCAAGCTTGCCGCCCGGGCCGATGGCCTCGCGCAGCGCATCGCCGGCGGGGCCGGGCTCGAAGCGGCAGGCGCCCTCGGCGCTGTTAAAGAGCGGATCCCGGGCGCCGGGAGTGGCAAAGGCGGCGGACGCGGAGCATCCCGGCGCGAGGCGGGACGCCATTTCCTGGCCGCTGCGCCGCGTGCGCTCGTCCCGGCCATCGGCCCAGACCACAAGCGCATCGCCGGGACAACCTTTGGCCGGGAGAAGGCCGCGCTCCACATAATGCGCGCGAATGCCATCTGCCACCAGCGCCACCACATCGGCCCCCTGGTCGGTGAGTTCGCCGCTCGCCACCGGCCAAACCGGCCAAGGCCGCGCGGTCCAGCTCTCGAGCAACGGGGCCGACTGGGTGGGGGCGCGCACCCCGTGGCGCTGCACCAGAACCACGCGCTCCAGGACGGGCTCGGCCCGCGCGGCGCTGACGATCTCAAGATCGCCCGCCCCGGCACCGACCCCGAGCAGGACGAGGAGCGCATTCAGCAGCGGCCGGTACCCGTGACACATTTCAGCTCTCCCCCGCGGCGGCTCGGTGAGGAGCCAGACACGGCCACATTCTGTAGCGGAGCCCTCGCTGCAGGTGAAGCGGGCTTGCGGAGGACGAACGTCGTTTCAGCCGGCGGCGCGTAGATCGGCGAGGGCGCGCGCCAGTCCGACGAAGCCGGGCACGTCGATTTCCTCTGCCCGGGCCGTCTCCTCGACGCCCGCACGCTCCAGGAGGACCATGGTCTCAACGCCGAGGCTTTTCAGGCTCTGGCGGAGCATCTTCCGGCGCTGACCGAAGGCCGCTTCCGTCACCCGCTCCAGATCCCGCAGCGCGCAGGGCAAGGGCGCCTCGCGCGGCACCAGATGGACCACGGACGAGGTCACCTTGGGCGGCGGTACGAAAGCCGACGGCGCGACATCGAACAGGATGCGTGCCTGCGTGCGCCAACCGGCGAGCACTGCGAGCCGTCCGTAGGCCTTGGTGCCGGGCGCGGCCACGATGCGCTCGGCCACTTCCCGCTGGAACATCAGCGTGAGGGAGGAAAACCAGGGCGGCCAGGGATCGCTGGAGAGCCATCCCACCAGCAACACCGTGGCGATGTTGTAGGGAAGATTGGCCACCACGCGCGCCGGACCGTCGCCGAGATAGGGACGGACATCCACCTTCAGCGCATCGCCCTCGATCACCTGGAGGCGTCCCGGATAGGCCTCGCTGACTTCCGCGAGCGCGGCGATGCAGCGCCGATCCCGCTCCACCGCCACCACCTGTGCGGCTCCGAGCGCCAGCAGGGCGCGGGTCAATCCGCCCGGACCGGGGCCGACCTCCACCACCCGGGCGCCTTCGAGCGGCCCGGAGCCCCGCGCGATCCGTGCAGTCAGATTGAGATCCAGCAGGAAATTCTGGCCGAGCGACTTCTGCGCCGACAAATCATGGCGCCGGATCACGTCGCGCAGCGGAGGCAGGGTGTCGAGGCTGCTCATGTCCGCTCACGCTCCGCGCGGGCGCGGGTCTCGCCCTCCGCGAGATGGGCCGCGAGACGCAGGGCAGCCATCAGGCTGGAGGGATCGGCCCGCCCCGTCCCTGCCAAGTCGAAGGCCGTGCCATGATCCGGCGAGGTGCGCACGAAGGGCAGGCCGAGTGTGGTGTTCACGCCCTCATGAAAGGCGAGAGCCTTCACCGGGGCCAGCACCTGGTCATGATACATGCCGATGACGGCGTCATAGGTCGCGCGGGCGTCGGGATGAAACAAGGTGTCGGGCGGCAAAGGCCCGCGCGCGTCGATGCCCTCGGACCGCAGGCGCGCCACGGCGGGCCGCACGATCTCCTCGTCTTCCGACCCGAGGCTGCCGCCCTCTCCCGCATGGGGATTGAGCCCGGCGACGGCCAAGCGGGGGGCGGCCACGCCGAACCTGCGGCGCATGTCACGGTCAACGATGCGTCCGGTCTTCACGATCAGGTCCGCGCTGATGAGGTTCGCCACATCCCGCAGCGGGACATGGATGGTGGCCGGCACCACCGCGAGTTCAGGCGACCAGATCATCATGACCGGGTGCGGCGCATCCTGCCCTGGAACGGCGCAGCGGGCCGCGAGATATTCCGTGTGGCCGGGAAAGGTGAAACCGGCGCCATAGACCACGGACTTGGCGAGCGGGGCCGTGACGAGGCCCGCCGCCCGGCCTTCCAGGACAAGGTCCACGGCCCGCGCCAGGCTTTCGATGACGGCGGGTGCGCTCGTCTCATCGGGCAATCCCGGCTGTGCGGTGGCGCGCGGCCCTGCCGGGTGAACCGGGAGCGCATCGTCAAACAGACCTCGGGCCTCTTCCGGCACGCAGACGGCGATGCTCGCTTCGATGCCGAGAACGGAGGCCCGGGCGCGCAGCAATTCGGGATCGCCCACCGCGCAAAACACGGGCAGGGCCGCTTCGCGCCGCGCCGCCCAGGCCATCAGCACGAGATCCGGCCCGACGCCGGCCGGCTCTCCGAGCGACAAGGCGAGCGGCGCCCCACGCCCCGCCCTGCTCGATGCCAGAGAATCCATCAGCGATAGACGATGAGGGCGGATTTGCGCAGGTCGGCCAG
>JASBUY010000146.1 GCA_030147645.1 Aquabacter sp.
GGTCCACCCCTGGTTCCGCTCGGCGGGGCTCGGGGGGGCGATGATGGAGGCGGCGTTGGGGGCGGCGCGGGGGCGGGGGCACCGGGCGGTGCTGCTCGTGGGCGATGCCTCTTATTATGAGCGGTTCGGCTTTTCGGCGCAGAAGACCGGCGCCCTCTGGATGCCCGGCCCCTATGACCGCAACCGCTTGCTGGGACTGGAGTTTCAGCCCGGAGCGCTGGACGGCGCGCGGGGCCTGATCAGCCCGACGGGTGCGCAGGTCGCGGTGCCCTCGATCGCCGAACTTCTGGCGGCCTCGGCCGCCTGAGCGCAAAGAGTACCCGAGAACTTCCTCAAGAACAGCCGGATAAGTCCGCTTATCCGGCTGTTTTTACGCGTCCGGCACGCGTTTTTTCTCAAGTTTCCGCGCGAGCGTCCGCCGGTGCATGCCGAGGCGTCGGGCGGTCTCGGAAATGTTGAAATCGGTCTCCGCCAGCGTCTCGTGGATGCGTTCCCATTCGAGGTTCTTCAGCGAGGTGGGGCGCATGGAGACCGGGGTGCTGGCATCCCCCTCCACCCGGCCGAAGGCGGCCTCGATGTCGTCGGTATTGGCGGGCTTGGCGAGATAGTGGCAGGCGCCGAGCTTGATGGCTTCCACCGCCGTCGCGATGCTGGCGAAGCCGGTGAGCACCACGATGCGGGTGCGCGGGTCGTGGGCGTGGAGCGTCTTCACGCATTCCAGGCCCGAGCCGCCGGAGAGTTTCAGGTCCACCACGGCGAAGTCGGGGGTGGCTGCGGCGAGCAAAGCGCGCAGGCCCTCCAGGTCGTGGCTGATCTCCACCTCATAGCCGCGCCGCTCGAACGAGCGGCGGAGCGCGCGGGCGAAGGCGGCATCGTCCTCGACGAGGAACAGGCGGTTCTTAGGCGCCAACGCGGCGTCCATGATCTCCTCCCTCTCCCCCCGAATCGGAGAGCGCGCTCAAGGGCAGGTACAAGGTCACGCAGGCCCCGGTCGCGCCATTTTCCGCTTTTACGCGCCCGCCCAGCTTGCGGACCACATTGACCACGAGGAACAGGCCGAGCCCGCCTCCGGGCCGGTTCTTGGTGCTGCGATAGGGCTTTCCGAACGTCTCCAAAATGTCCCTGGCAAATCCCGGGCCGGCATCGCGCACGGTCAGGACGAATTCCTCGCCGGTGCTGCGCACGGAGACGCCGAGCCAGTTGGGCGAGGCTTCCAGCGCGTTGTCGAACACGTTGAAGATAACCTGTTTCAGTGCCGGATCGGAAATCATCGCCTCGCCCTCGGTCAGGGCGTTGGAATAATCCAGCATGCGCGGCGAGCGGCTGGCCTGCCATTCGGCCACCAATTCGTCGAAGAAGGCGGCGGCTGTGGTGCGCATTGTGCCCTCGCCACGCGCCTCGCCCGACGACATGAGGATGCCCGACACGATGCGCTTGCAGCGGTCGAGCTGGCTCTGCATCTCGGCCAGTTCCTCGGCAAGGTCCGGATTGGTGCGGAACGGGCGCATCCGGCTCCAATCGTTGAGGATCACCGACAAAGTGGCGAGCGGCGTCCCCAGTTCATGGGCGGCGCCCGAGGCGAGAAGGCCCATGCGCACGATATGGTCTTCTTCTGCCGAAGTCTGGCGCAGTGCGGCGAGATGGGCCTCGCGCGCCCGCAAATTCTGGTTGATGCGGGTGGTGAAGAGGACCAGCAGGCTCGCGGTCAGGGCGAAGCACACGAAGGCGCCGTTCAGATAGAGGGTGAACAGCCCGTGGGGGTCTTCGGCTGGAATGTCGAGTGGGCGATAGCTGGTGCTCAGAAACACAAAGCCCGCCCCCGCAATGGCCGTCAGAACCCAGGCCGACCACGTCTCCAGCAGCACCGCCGCGAGGCTGACCTGGAGCAAAAACAGCCAGATGAAGGGATTGGACGCGCCTCCGCTCAGATTGAGCTGAACCGTGAGCGCGGCCACATCCAGCAGCATCTCGAAGAACAGTTCGGCATTGGTCACGCTCTCCCGGCTCTGACGGCGCCACATGCTGACCACGTTGAGCGCGATCAGGAACAGCAGCACGGCCCCCATTTCCAGCATGGGCAGGGGAATGGCGAAGGCCTGGGTCACCAGAAGAATGGTGACGATCTGGCCCACCACCGCAAGCCAGCGCAATTGGATGAGCACCGTGAGGTTGCGGCTGTTGGTGGTGTCGCGGTCGGGCACGGGCATGGCGCAGGCCTTGTCTCAGACCCGCCGGCGCCAGACAAGCACCCCGGCGCCAACCGCCATGGCCGCGAGCGCGAACCAGGTGAGGGCATAGCCCAGATGGTTGTTGGCGAAGCGCACCACGGTCAGCCCGCCGATGGGTAAACCGCCGGGATTGGGGGTGGCGTCCGCATCGATGAAATACGGAGCGACGGGGCCAAGGTCGCGGGCCGTGCCGATGGCGGCGACGTCGCGTGAATACCAGCGGTCTGCGGCGGCATCGTTGGCGCGCAAAAATCCGCCGCCCGGCTCGGTGAGGCGCAGCAGGCCGGTGACGCGGGTCGGCCCCTCGATTTCGCCGGCCGCGCGCGCCGCGCGCGCGCGCGCCTCATGGGGCACAAAGCCCCGGTTCACCAGAACCGTGAAGCCGGTGTCGGTGCGCAGCGGGGTGAGCACCCAATAGCCGGCGCCATGCACGCTCACGGCCTGAACCAAAGCGGTCTTGTCGTTGAGATAGGTGCCC
>JASBUY010000155.1 GCA_030147645.1 Aquabacter sp.
GGCGATCTGCTGCTCTCTCCCGAGCGCGCCTTCGGCGGACCGGGCCATCCGGAAAACCCGGCGGGCCGGGGCTATGGCGCACCGGAGCGGATCGGCGCGGGCGCGGCGCTTCCCCTGCCCAATCTCGAACATCCCGACCGCCTGCTCCAATCCATCGCCGACACGCCCCCGCCCGCGCCCTTCGGTCCGCTCGATCTCATGGACCCGCGCCGCCAGCGCCTCGCCGGCACCTATGATGCCGCCTGGCTGCGGGACCTCGCCCCCGGCCTTGCGGCCGACGTGCATCCCGACTTCTTCCTGACCGCGCCGGAGGCGCAGCGCCTGCCGGGCTATCTCGTGGGCGACGAGCCTTACAGCCTGCACAATTTCACGCCCGACCAGCCGGTCATCGAGGGGCGGCTGCCCGGTTTCGTGCCGCGGGCCTTTGTCGGCCAGGGAGAGGTCCAGTGGCGCGAGGTCTCGCTTCATCTGGACACGGTGTGGCTGCTGGCCGGGGCGCGGCGCGGCGTGCTCATCTGGCACGGCGTCGCCCCGGTGGAGGATTTGGCGGCGAAGGACGTCACCGACCTCATGCTCGCTTATGAGCGCCTCGGGGAACCGCGTCCGATCTCCCATTATGCCGAGGTGCGGCGGGTGCGGCGCGATGGCGAGCTGGCGCCCCGCTTCGCCTTTTCCGAATGGCAATTGACCCCGCCCCGCGATGCGGCGGAAGACGCCCGCCGCGATGCCGCGCGCCGCGCGCGGGCGCAGGAGAGCGCCGCGCTGCGCGCGGAAGCCATGGCCTTCGTCTCGCAGCGGGCCATGGACGAAGTGGGCCTGCCGCAGGCCTTGTGTCCGCCGCCGCCCGCACCGGAGAGCGACCTTCTGCTCCTGCCGACCCCCGAGGAATTGGCGGAGGGCGATTTCGACCTCGGCGACCTGCTGGACGCGCTCGATGCCCAGGCGCGAGGCGCCGAAGCCGCCCTTGCGGCGGCCGCGCAAAAGGGCCAGCCGGTGCTGGAGGCCATGGCCGCAGTCCGGCAGCCGGGCGCCGGCGCAGCGGAAATGGACGGCCTTCTGCGCGCCATCGCGCATTTTTCGCAGTCTGATCTGGGTGGGAGCATCGATGCGGCGCTCGGGCCGGCCCTGGAGGCGGCAGAGGGCGCGGGCGCGACGCCGGAGCTTGCCGCTGCGCTGGACCAGGTGGCGAACTGGCGCGGCCTCGCCGCGAACGCGGGCGCGCCGGACGACCAGGCAACCTCCCTCACTGCCGCGCTCGCGCGCTTCTTCCAATTGCCCGAGGCGAGCCCCCTCGCCGCCGTCAAGGCGACGCTCGCCGAGGCTGTGGCGCGCCCCGTGCCCGCGCCGCCGGCCGACATGACGCCGGGGTCAGCCTCCGCCGCGCCGCCGAGCGTCCTGGACATCCTCGCGGAACTGGCGGCGGAGCCGGCCGCGCCGCACGCGCAGGCAGAGGCCACCGAGCGGCTGGGGCACGCCGAGCGCGCCATCGCGGGCTCCTTCCCCGCCCTCGCCCCGGCAGCGGGGGAGACCCGCATCGACGCCTTGATCGCGGAGTTCGCAACGCTCGGCGCACCGGACGACAGCGCCCCGCCGGCCGAGCGCCTTGCTTCCGCCTCCTCCCAGTTGCAGTCCGCCGCCCGGCAAGTGGACGAGGCCGAAGCGCCCATGATGGACGCCATTGCCGCCCTGCGCCGGGCCGCGCCCACAGCGGCCTATCCCGACAAACCCTTCTCGCCCCACGTGGCGAAGCGGCTCGGCACCATCATTGCGGAAGAGGCCCGCGCGGGCCTCGATCTGCGGGGGCGGGACCTCGCGGGCGCCGACCTCTCGGGCGAGGACCTGTCCGGCTGCGATCTCAGCGGTTGCTTTCTGGAACGCGCCCATCTCACCGGGGCGCGGCTCGTGGGGGCCAACCTGTCCCAGGCGGTGCTGACGCAGGCGCGGCTTGAAGATGCGGTGCTGACGCAGGCGCGGCTCGCGGGCGCCAATCTCTCGGGCGTGACCGGCCATCGCATGATCCTGGACGGGGCGGACCTCTCCGACGCGCTGATCCTCGACGCCAGCCTTGCCGGCGCCCGCGCTCATGGCGCGCGGCTGCGCGACCTTCGGCTCATGGGCGTGAACCTCTCGCAGGCAGATTTCACGCGCGCCATCTTCGAAAAGGTCATGGTCCTGCGCGCCTCCTGTGCCGGGCTGCGGCTCGACCATGGCAAGCTCAGCGAATGCCAGTGGATCGAATGCGACCTCACCGCGGCCAGCCTGTGCGATGCCTATCTCGACCGCTGCGCCTTCGTGTCCCTCACCGCGCCGGGCCTTGTGGCGCGCGGCGGCGATCTGCGCGGCGCGGCCTTCACCGGCGCGGCCAAGCTGGCGGGTGCGGACTTCTCCCATGCGCTCGCGGCCAAAGCCGGGTTTTTCGGCGCCGATCTCTCCGGCGCGCGGTTCGCCCATGCGGTGTGCGACCGCGCGCTGTTCGGCGAGGCGGCCCTGGAGGGCGCGGATTTCCGCTTCGCTTCGCTGCGCCGCGCAACCCTCGACCACGCCGCGCTCGGCGCCACCGATTTCACCGGCGCGCAGATGATGGAGGCGCAACTGCACCGCGCCGACCTGAAGGGCGCGAGCCTGCGCAAGGCCTGCCTCTACAGCGCCAATCTTTCCGACGCGGCCCTGCTGGGTGCGGACTTCACCGGGTGCGAACTGACCCGCTCGACCCTTGCCGTGGAGACCGGCCATGCCTGATGCCGCGAGCCTGGAGGCCGCCCGCGCGGACCTGCTGAAGCATGCCCGGCTGAAGCTCATTTATTCCGGCGGCGATTTCGCCTTCACCGACTGGACGGGGGCGGAGCTGACCGGCGCGGTCGTGCGCGAAACCGCGTTCCGCGGGGCCCGCTTCGACGGCGCGCGGCTCACCCACACGACCTTCATCGACTGCGATTTCACAGGCGCGGTGTTTCGCGGGGCGATCGCCGAAACCCTCGTCTTCATGACCTGTGACCTCTCGGATACCCATTTCGAACAGGCGGCGCTCACCGGCCTGTCGGCCACCAAATGCGCTCTGCCCCGCGCGCATCTGCAAAGCGCATCTTTGAGCGAATGCGCCTTCCTCTCCTGCGACCTCTCGCAGGCGAGCCTTTCCGGCGCGCGCCTTCAGCGCTGCGCGCTGCTGGACTGCACGCTGGAGGGCATCGACCTGTCCAACGTCCAGGCAGCACGGCTCGCCGTCACAAAGGCGGACCTGCGCACTGCCGCGCTCCAGGGCTTGGCCTGTGAGGCGACCTTGCTCGCGGAGGCGGACCTGTCGGGGCTGGATCTGACTTCGCTCTCGCTCGCGCGCTGCAACCTCATGGGTGCCAATCTCACCGGCGCGAACCTCTCGGGCATGAATCTGGACGGCGCCTTTCTCCTCGGCTGCTCGGCGGAGGGGGCGGACTTTTCCGGGATTTCCGGCCATGCGGCGCATTTCGCGGAATCCGATCTCCTGGGGGCCAATTTCACCGCGGCGCGGCTCTCAAGCGCCAATTTCCGCGAGGCGCGCCTCGCGGGCGCGGATTTCAGCACGGCGGACCTGGAGCGGGCGGTGATGACCGGGGCGCGCGCCCCGCAGGCCCGCTTCGTGGACGCGAACCTCTCTTACGCCCAGTTGGCGCATGCCCGTCTCGACGGGGCGGACGCCTCGGGCGCGCGCTTCAAGCGCACCGATCTGCATGTCGCCCTCGTTTCGGGCTTCGTGCGGACGGGCGCCACAGGCCATACGCTGGACACCGACCCGGTCAAGGAATTGGCCGAACGCTATGTGCCCCCCGCCGGGGCGCGATCCTGATCCCCTTCGCAAGAGGCGCTAAAACATGTTTGTGACGTCCCAAGGCCCCGATCCCGCGACGGACTCCGCCTTTCCCGACGTGTGCAAGACGCCGGCCGGGCCCATCGTGGTGCCTACGCCCTATCCCAATATCGCGCTCTCCAACATGGCCGAGCCGAGCCAGACCAAAGTCATGATCATGGGCATGCCGGCCCACAATCTGACCACGCAGATCCCGCTCTCCAACGGCGATGATGCGGGCGTGGAGATGGGCATGATCTCGGAGATGATCCTCGGGCCGAAGCTCGCGGCCATGGGCTCGGAGAACCTGTTCCTCGGGGCGGCGCCGGCCATCAAGATGACCTCGCCGAGCAAGCAGAACGGCATGTGCCCCAATGCCGAGGGGACGACGCTGTCCCCCTCCCAAACCATCCTGATGGCCATGCGCTGAGCCCGCGCGCCGCACGCACCGCCCTCATGTCCCGCCGGGGTACACCACCATGACGATCTCGCTTTCGCTGCAGATTTCCATCACCGCCCTCTCCCTCGACAAGGCATCCTGCGAGTGGTTCGTGATGGAGGAGGCGGTGTCCAACGGTTTCCGGCTGGAGGTGGTGTTCATCAGCCCGCGCGACTATTCGGGCGCGCGCATCGTCGGCACGCATGCGGATTTCGTCTTCGAGCACAACGCCATGTCGCGCAGCGTGGGCGGCGTGATCCTGGAATTCCGGGTTCTGAACAAGATCGATATCAACAGCTATACCTATAGCGTGGTGATCGGCCCGCGCCTCGCTCTCTTGGACCGGGTGCGCCAGAGCGAGATTTTCGCGAGCGACGAAGGCCTCACTATCCGCGCGCTGCTGGACGGCGTGCTGAGCGGCTCGCTCTCCGAGGGCGCCACGGCGGGGGCGCGCAACTTCACCATCGACTATCGCATTTTGGACGACGTTCCCGCCGCCTTCCCGCGCAAGAACATCACTAAATACAATGAGAGCGACTTCCAATTCTTCGCTCGGAACTGCGAGCATTACGGGATCTTCTATTATATCGACTTCACCGCCGGCGATGGGGCGGTGAAGGATGTCGTGGTGGTGGGCAGCGGCAACGAGGCCTTCCCCTATGCCAAGCCCCAGGAGTGCCGGTTCCGCGCGGACGACACCACCAGTGCGGTGGACGACCATGTGGTGACCTCGATCACCTCGGTCTCGCGCCCCGCCCTCGCCCAATACAGCCTGCGCGATTACGATTATGAGACCCCGGACAACTCCCTGCTGGTGCCCGGCGCGCCACGCGAGGGCATCGGCGCCGTGGTGGATTATGGCGACCATTATTGGACCGTGGAGGACGGGACGGCGCTCGCGCGCATCCGCGCCGAGGAGGCGGAATGGCAGACCCGCCAGTTCGAATGCGAGAGCACCATTCCCGCACTCGCGGCGGGGCGCATCTTCACGCTCAAGGACCATCCGATTTCCGCCTTCAACAGCGAATTCGTGGTGCTCTCCGTGCGCCATGAGGCGGGCACGCGCGGCGCGCTCGGATATCAGCTGGCAACACCCGATAAGACCTATCGCAACAGCTTCACCGCCATTCCCAAGAGCCATACCTTCCGGCCCAAGCGGGTGACGCCGCGCCCGGTCATGTCCGGCGTCTATACCGCCGTGGTGGAGACCGACGACCCGCAGAACAAGCGCGGCGCGCTCGACAGTTCGGGGCGCTACCGCATCGCGTTGCGCTACAATGAAGGCGCCAACCGCGACCAGAAGGGCAAGGGCAGCGCCCCGGTGCGCCAGATGCAGCCTTATGCCGGCGGCAGCGCCAACGAGGTGGTGAGCGGCCTGCATTTCCCCCTGGTGGGCGCGACCGAGGTTCTGGTGAGCTATGAGAATGGCGACCCCGACCGGCCGGTCATCTTGGGGGCCGCTTTCAACGGCGCCAATATCAACCCGGTCACCAGCCAGAGCCACACCACCAACCGCCTGCGCACCACCGGCGGCGCGCTGCTGGAAATGGAGGACGGCCACACCGATTCCGATGCCCGCTATATCCGGCTCGACGTGCCGAAGACGGTGGCGGGCAACGTCCCCTCTGGCACCTATCTGCGCCTCGGCGCGCCCGCGAGCGGCGAGGACAAGGCGCGCTCGGATGTCCTCTATTCCGGCGCGGCGGGGCCTCAAGCGACGTCCGGCCACGGCGTCTTGCTCTATTCCGAGCACGACCTGGAGCAGCACATTGTGGGCGCCAGCGTGACCAAGGTGGGCCAGGGGCTGGCCCTCGAAGTGACCAGCGGAGACCTCTCGCAGCAGGTGGATGCCGGCCAATTCAAGGTGAACGCGCTGGACGACGTGACCATCACGGCAGGTCAAGCCGGCACCGCGAGCGGCACCGCTGATGTGACGATCAACGCCAGCAACGATATCAACCTCAATGCCCAGGGTGACGCCAACTCGTACACTCTTGGCAACAAGATTGATCGGACCATCGGCAATACGCTCAACATGACCATCGGCATGCAGCATGCCTTCAATCTCGGCACCGTCACCACCATGCAGCTTGCCGTTTATCTGAAAATCACGCTGGGGTCTTATTCCAGCATCACGGTCGGTGCGAAATGGGATCTTGTTGTGGGGAGTTCGGGGAAGCTGTGTCTTCAACAAGATATGAAAATCGCGAACGATGACTATAAGATCGTCGGAACCGATATGAAAATCGCGGAAACCGACTTCAAAGCCGTACACCTTGACCTCAAGAAGGCTTGGTTCTCTTACGATGACGTAAATTCGAAGCTTAACGCAGCTCAACTGAAAGCTGAAAAGGGCGATATTTTTCAAACGATGATTGACACCAGCTTCGAACGCCTGACAAGCAAAGTTCAATTCGTCAAAATATCAACGATTATGTAATTGACTGAAATGCGAGTTGTGCGGGCTTACGGCACAAGGGGACGGGCTGAAACAGCGCCTTCGCCAGTCGCGCGAGATGGTTCCGCGCCGCGACACAGACATCCTGTCAGGACGCGGGGCAATCGACAATGACGCGTACCGAGTCGGCCACCCTCGCCGCCGCCCGCCGGCATCTGGAGCAGGGCCGCTGGGACGCGGCGGATCTGCTCGTTTCAGATGTGCTCGCTACGGCGCCGACCCATGCGGACGCCCTCGTGCTGCGCGGCACCCTCCTCCTGTCCCGGGGCGAGCGGGCGCAGGCGTTCGCGCTGTTCTGCGACCTCGCCTTGCGCCATCCAGACCATCCCGATATCGCCGCTCATCTCGGCCTCATCCATCGCCTGGAGGAGCGGGAGGAGGAGGCGCGCTTCTGCTTCGCGCGCGCCGTCGCGCTGGCGCCGCAGGATGCCGGCCACCGCGCGGGATTCGCCGCGCTTCTGGTGTCGCTCGGCGACCTTGCGGCGGCGCGGGCCGAGGCCGACGCCCTGTTCCGCCTCGGTCAGGAGCAAGGCAGCGCGGGAGTGATGGCGGAGGCCTGCTCCCTCGCCGGGCGCCTCGCGGCGCTGGAAAACCGCCCGGCCGAGGCGGTGCGCCATCTGCGCCAGGCGCTCGCGCTCCGCCCCGAAGCGGTGGAGGATCGCGCGCTCCTGTCCGACATGCTCGCCCTGTTGGGAGAACGGACGCAAGCGCTCGACCTCGCCGAACGCCTGTATCAGGAGAGCCCCACGGATCTTGCCCGCGCCCTTCTGCTCGCCCGCCGCCTCATGGAGGCGCGCCGGCTGGACCAGGCCGAGCGGCATCTGCGCCGGATCGTGGCGGCCTCCCCCGCCCACCCCGACGCCAATGACGCGCTGTGCGAGTGCCGGCTGCTGCGGGGCGAGGGCGCACCGGCGCTGGCCGCCTTTGCCGCTCTGCTCCAACGGTCACCCGAGGATGCCGGCCTGTTGCGCCGGATGGCGCGCCTCGTGCGCCTCAGCGGCGATCTCGAGCGCGCCCTCGTCTTCGCGCAGGAAGCCGCGCGCCGCGCACCGGAGGAGGCCTCCGCCTGCGCCCTGCGCGACGAACTCCTTCTCGCCCTCGGCCGGGTGTCCGAGGTTTGGCCTGAACAGCCCGCCCCGCAAACGCCGCCGGCCAGCCTCACCCTTCCGGAAGGTTTTCCCGCCGGCATGGGGCTGCTGCTCGCCCGTCTCGCCCGGCGCTGCGCACCGCCCGACGCCCGCATCCTCTGCCATGCGGAAGCCGCGCTCGTTCCCCTGATGCGGGGCGTCGCGGGCCTCGCCGTCACGGCCGCGCCCGCCGACGAAGGGGCCTTGCCGTTCCAAACCTTGCTGCCGCTTCTCGGCGTTTCGGCGGACGATCTTCGCGCGCCGCCTTATCTTGCCGTCGAGGCCGGGCGATACGCGGCGTGGGGCGAGGCGCTCGCCGGCTATCCCCGCCCGCTCATCGGCCTCTCATGGGGCGATGGGGTCGAGGGCCCGCCCCTCGATGCGATCGCGGGAGCGGTGCGCGGCGCCCTGGGCGGCGCCGGCACGCTCGTCTCCCTCGCCTTCGACGCCACCCGCGCGGACCTCAACGGGCGCACGGATATGGTGGATGCGGGCGGCGCCTTCCAGGATGCCCGCGACCTCATC
>JASBUY010000163.1 GCA_030147645.1 Aquabacter sp.
GCGGGTGGTGCTCGCCCGCGACCGGCTGGGCATCAAGCCGCTCTATCTCGCGGAGGTCGGGCGCTCGCTGCGCTTCGCCTCCACCTTGCCGGCGCTGCTCGCGGGAGGCGGGGTGGACACCGCCATCGATCCAGTAGCGCTCCATCATTATATGAGCTTCCACGCCGTGGTGCCGCCGCCGCTCACCTTGCTGAACGGCGTGCGCAAGCTACCGCCAGCCACCCTCCTCACACTGGAACCGGACGGACGGCGCATCGAGACTACCTACTGGTCGGTCGAGATGGGCGCGTCGGGCGAGGAGTCCGGCATGGCGGATGAGGATTGGCGCGAGGCGGTGCTCGACGTGCTGCGCGCCTCGGTGGATCTGCGGCGCGTGTCAGACGTGCCGACCGGCGTACTGCTCTCCGGCGGCCTCGACAGTTCCCTTCTGGTCGCCTTGCTGGCGGCGCTGGGGCAGGAGGATATCCGCACCTTCTCGGTCGGTTTCGAGGCGGTGGCCGGCATCCGGGGCGATGAGTTCGCCTATTCCGATCTCGTGGCGAAGATGTTCGCCACCGACCATACCAAGATCGTGGTGAGCCCCGGGCGAACCCTCTCCGCCCTGCCGGACGCGATCCGCGCCATGTCCGAGCCGATGATGAGCCATGACAGCGTGGGCTTTTACCTGCTGGCGCAGGAGGTCGCCCAGCATGTGAAGGTGGTGCAGAGCGGCCAGGGGGCGGACGAGATCTTCGGTGGCTACCATTGGCATGAGGCCATGCTGACCTCGAACGACGCCACGTCCGACTACGCCCGGCTCTATTTCGACCGCGACCACGCCGAAATGGCCGAGGTTCTGAACCCCGATCTGCTGGGCGCTGACCACAGCCGGGACTTCCTCGCGCGGCAGTTCGCGGGCGAAGGTGCGAGCGCGCTCGACAAGACCTTCCAGATCGACACGCAGATCATGATGCCCGACGACCCTGTCAAGCGGGTGGACAACATGACCATGGCCTTCGGGCTTGAGACCCGCGTGCCCTTCCTCGATCACCGCTTGGTGGAATTGGCCGCCCGCATTCCCGGAGAGCTCAAGGCGAAGTCGGGCGGAAAGCATATCTTGAAGGAAGCCGCGCGCCGCGTTCTTCCCGCCGAGGTGATCGACCGGCCGAAGGGCTATTTTCCGGTGCCGGCCCTCAAATATCTGCGTGGGCCCTATCTGGATTTCGCCCGAGACGTGCTGACCCAGGACGCCGCCCGCGCCCGGCACCTCTTCCAGCCCGCTTATGTGGATCGCCTGCTCGCCGAGCCCGAGGCTCACCTGACGCCGAAGGGCCATTCCAAGCTCTGGCAGATTTGCGTGCTGGAAGCCTGGCTTCAGGCGCAGGGTATTTGAGCTTGCGCGTGGCCCCTCGGACGAAGCCATAGGAGACGTGACGCATGTGCCGCTGGATCGCCTATTCGGGCGTTGCGATTCCTCTTGAACAATATGTCACCCGCCCCTCCCACTCGCTCGTGGTGCAAAGTCAGCGCGCGCTGGAATCCACGATGGCCATGAATGGCGACGGATTTGGCCTCGGCTGGTACGGCGAACATGCCGAGCCGGGGCTCTATCGGGAAGTGCGCCCGGCCTGGTCGGACGAGAACTTACGCAATCTTTGCCGCCATCTGCGGTCGCATCTGTTTTTCGCTCATGTCCGTGCGGCAACCGGCACACCCGTCACTCGGCCCAATTGCCACCCTTTTTCCTTTGGCCAGTGGCTGTTCATGCACAACGGCTATCTCGGCAATTGGGGCAGCGCGCGGCGGGCGGTGGAAAGCCTGATCCCTGACCCCATCTATTCAAACCGCAGCGGCACGACGGATTCGGAGGCCATGTTCCTCGCCTTGATCGGCCAGGGGCTTCCCACGGACCCGGCAACAGAGGCGGACCCGTCCCCCGCCATTTTCGCTTTACTCGCACGGCTCTCTGAGATCGCCGGCCCCGAGCCGTTCCTGTTCACGGCGGCGCTGTCCAATGGACGCGATCTGTATGCCATCCGCTACGGGCTGAATGCGCGGGCCAACTCGCTCTATTACCGCGCCTCGCGCGACGCGACCCTCATCGCGTCCGAGCCGCTGGACGATGACCGCTCCACCTGGACGGAAGTCCCTTCCGACAGCCTCCTTTCCGCGAAAGCAGGCCGCAGCGTCGAGATTTCACCGCTGGCGCTCTAACGCCCGCGGGGGACGGCTTCAGTCCAGGATGCCCGCCAAAGCGCGGGCGACATTCTCGATCGTATAGGGTTTCTGCACCACCACGCGCCCGCGATGCTGGTCGGGAAACTTCGCCTGCTCCCCATAGCCGGTGGCAAAAATGAAGGGCACGTCGAGGTCCAGCAATTCGTCGGCGATGGCAAAGCTCGTCGTGCTGCCGAGATTGATGTCGAGAATTGCCATGGTGGGCCGCTGCGCCTCGATCAGGTCCAAAGCCGCCTCGACCGAAGCCGCGGTCGCGACCTCCGCCGCTCCGAGCCGCGTGACGATGTCCTCTGCGTCGAGGGCGATGATGAGGCTGTCCTCCACCAGGAGCAGGCTCTGACCCGCGAGCAGGTCGGAGGGCATCTCCTCGCGGTGACCGGCGGCGGTGCGCGGAAAACGCAGCGACGCCGGCCCGGTGCCGCGCGCCTCGGAGACGTGGCGCGCGGGAATGCGGAAATCCGCCTCGAATCCGGCGGGCTCATAGCGGATCTGTGCGTCTCCGCCGAGATCATAGGGCACGGAGCGTTCGATGATGGTGGTGCCAAACCCTTGCCGCGAGGGTTTGTTCACCGGCGGCCCGCCGGTTTCGCGCCAGGCGATGTCGAGATCGCCCCGCGCACTGCGCGACCAGGTGAGACGCACCTTGCCTGAGGAACCGGACAGGCTCCCGTATTTGGTGGAATTGGTCACGAGTTCATGCACCACCAACGCCATGGTGGAATAGGCCTGCGGGTTGAGCATGATGGGCTCGCCCGCGCTTTCGACGCGCTCGTGCTCCTCGATGAAGGCCGCCGCTTCCGCGTCGATCAGCGCCTGCAGCGGGGCGGGACCCCAATGGTCCTCGGTGATCTGATTGTGCGCGCGTGCCAAGGCATGAATGCGCCCGTCCACCACTTTGACGAAATCCCGCACGGCTGGCTCGCTCGGCTGGGACTGGCGGATGAGCCCCCGGATCAGGCCGAGAATGTTGCGGACGCGATGGTTGAGTTCAGCGATCAGCAATTCCTGCCGCGCGCTCGCCTGCTGCCGCTCGGCGGAGGCCTCGTCCGCGAGGCGCAGCACCACCTCGATCAGCGTGGCCCGCAAGGTTTCGGCGATCCGCAATTCGGATCCCGAAAAAGGCAGCGAGCGGCCCCGCACCAGTTCCTTCCATTCCGCGAAGCTCTGGCGCGGGGAAAGGCGCGGCCCGTTGGGGCCATATTCCACCGTCTTGTGCGGGTCCCCGCCCCAGCGCACGGAACGGATGAGTTCGGTGCGGAACATCACCACATAATCGCGCGGGGACCGCGAAATGGGGATGGCCAGAAGGCCAGCAGCCTTGTCCGAGAAGGCGGCGGCCTCTGGCACGAGCGCGCTGATCTTGTCGGTGGTGTAGACCTTGCCGGCGGCGGTGGCGTTGAGCGCGCGCACGATGCGCCGGAAATCCTCGGTGGGCGGCGTAATGCCCGAGAACGCATAGTTTCCGGCGAGCCACACGCCCACCCCATCGGCGGGAATGGCGCGGGTGAGGATGTCTGCGAGCCAATCAGGATCGCGCAGCAAGGTTTCGTCGGAGGCGACGGCACCCAACAACTGGTCCGAAATGTCGCGCGCGCGGCGCTCGAACTCCACCGTCTCCTGACGCTCGCGGCTCTCCAGGCGCATGGAGAACATCTGGCTGAACAGTTCGGTGACGGAGCGCCGCTCGAAGGTGAGGCGCTGGGC
>JASBUY010000168.1 GCA_030147645.1 Aquabacter sp.
CTGGGCGAGCAGCGTGGCGCGGGCGCGATCGATCGCGCCGTCATATTCCGCGGCGCGGTCAACGCCCACCGCCGCTGCCAGGCCGGCCGTCAGAGTCCAGAGGGCGCCGCGATCGGCCGGATGGTCGGCAGGATCGGCCACCGGTTCCACATTGGGATCGTCCAGCCGGCCGATCAGGTCCAGCAGCAGGACGGCGACCGAATGGTCCAGCGTGAGCGTGACGGTGCGGGGCGTGTGCGCGGACGGGTCTTCCATGGGGGTGGTCATGAGGGCTCCTCTCGCCATTCCGCCTCTCTATAGGCCAAGAGCCGGGGCGGCCATATGGCCGCGGGCTGAAATGGCCGCAGGTGGCGCGCGCTCAGGCCTGCGCCGCGATGAAGCGCACCAAGGCCGGCAGCAGGTCGGGATGGAGGGGGGCGCGCGGATCGCGATAGAGGGCGAAATTCCCGCCCCGTTCGGAGGGCGCGAACTTGAACACATGGTTGGCGCCCGACAGGCGCACCACGTCCGCATCAGGCCGCCCGCGCCGCAGGGCGTCGAGATCGGCCGTGCTCACCTGAAGGTCGCGCGTGCCGTGAAGCAGGAGCGTGGGCGTGGAAAGGCGGCCCAGTTCGGCCGCCGGGTCCACCGCGCATTCGGAGGCCAGGAACGGCTGGACAGAGGGGCGGAACGCCATGCGCAGCGCCTTGGGCACGTCGCTCACCTGCCCGCCCTGCGCCACCACCGCGAGAATGGACAAGGCCTTGCGCAGCATGGGTTCGGGCAGGTTCATGGCCTGGAACTGCTCGGACAGGATGGTGTCGAGGCGCCGCCCCGGCCCGGCGAGGAGCACAAGCCCGTCCACCGGCGCGCGGGCGGCGGCGCGGATGGCGACGCTCGATCCCTCGCTGTGGCCGGCCAGAAATATCGGCCCGCTGTCGTCCCGCGCGCGCAGGCTGGCGAGGGCGAGGGCGGCATCGTCCACATATTGGTCGAAGCGCAGATCCTCCTCCCGCCGCACCAGAGCGGAGGAGCCGCCCACTCCGCGCTTGTCATAGCGCAGCACGCGATAGCCGGCGGCGGCGAGGCCATAGGCGATCTGGCGGTAGAGATCGGTGGCGATGGCGGGGCCGTTGCCGTCCCGGTCGGTGGGGCCGGACCCGGCGATCAGCAGCAGCGCGGGCGCGCGGCGCGGGCAGTTGCGCGCGGCGGTGAGGCTGCCGGACAGGCCGCCGTCCGACCAGGGCGTCTCCTCCACCTCATAGAGGGGGGCGGCGCCCAGGCGCTTGGACGCGGTCAGCAGCAGGGCGCTGGCGCCCGCCGCGAGGAAGGCACGGCGCGTCGTCACCGGACAGGCTCAGCCGTTCAGCTCAGCGTCTTCCAGGCGGCGCGCCTCGTCGGCGAGCATAATCGGAATGCCATCGCGAATGGGGAAAGCCAGCCGCGCCGCGCGCGAGATCAGTTCCTGGCGGCCGCGATCATAGACCAGCGGGCCCTTGGTGAGCGGGCAAACCAGGAGCTCAAGGAATTTCGGATCGACCTCATACCCAGGCCGCTGCGGCTGCGTCATCGCCTTATCCCCTCCGGCACTGCGCGCCGTCCCGCGAATGCGGCCCCCCGGCGCGTGCGTGCCTGTTGAAGGTCAGAGTGTATCCGCTGCACTGCAAACGTCCACGATAAATTTTGCCGCGCCCGGACCTCTTCCCAACGGCAACGGTCAAGATCAGTCACGCAAATTGATGCGCTCTATTATTTTCTTTTATTTCCCTGCGTCGCTCGCGGGCGGTAGAGCGGGGAGGATCAGCTTGCCGCCTGCGCGCCCAAGCGGGGGCGTCTCTTCCTTCGGGCGGGCCACCCGGGCGCGGACGGCGGAGCGGATCGCGGTATATGACTGTGAATCGGCCGTTCGCGCCTGATTCGCCCCGCGCCCCGTCCGGGACCTGCGGGAAGAGGAGTTGTCCCCCATGCCCCTGTCTCCAGATCCCGCCCACGGCGCGGGCATGAGCCCTTCATGAACCGCCGCGTGGTCATCGGCCTTCTGCTGGGCGTGATCGGCGTCACCTTGTTCGGCGGCACCCTGCCGGCGACGCGCTATGCGGTGGCTTATGTGGACCCGAATGCCTTCACCTTCGCGCGCGCCGCGCTGGCGGGGCTGGCGGCGGGGGTGATCCTGTTGGTGCGCGGCTCGGTGCCGCCCTGGCGGCGCGGCGTGCCGGTGCGCGATTTCCTCATCGTCTGCGGCTGCCTCATGGTGGGGTTCCCGCTGCTCATGGCCAATGGCAGCGTCACAGTTCCTGCCTCCCATGCGGGCGTGGTGCTGGGTATCCTGCCGCTCGCCACCACCTTTGCCGCGACACTGATCGCCGGGGAGCGGCCGAGCCTGGCCTTTGTCGCCATCTCGGCGCTCGGCTGCGCGCTGGTGGCGGCGTTCGCGCTGCGCAATGGCGGGGCGGGGGATTTCGGCGCGGGCGACCTGATGCTCGCCGCCGCCGGCATCATCTGCGCCATCGGCTATGCGGTGAGCGGCCGCCTCACCCGGCAGGTGAAGGGCTGGGAGGTGATCTGCTGGGCGCTGGTGTTCGGCCTGCCTTTGTCGCTGCCCGCGACGCTGCTGTTCCACCCCGCCGATCTCTCGGCTTTGCCCTCGGGGGTCTGGGTGGCGCTCGCTTATGTGGCGCTGGTGAGCCAGCTCGGCGCCTTCTTCTTCTGGAATGTGGGCCTCGCCATGGGCGGCATCGCCCGGGTCGGGCAGTTGCAGCTGCTCCAGACCTTCCTGATCGTGGTGCTCTCCTGGCCCATCAATGGCGAGCCGCCGGACGCGGAAACCTATGCCTTCATGCTGGCGGTGATGGTCGTGGTGGCGCTGGGGCAAGGGACCAAGGTGCGCATGGCGCAGCCGGCGCGGTAGGGCGGGCGCTCTGCCCGCGCCGTCAGTCCGCGAGCCCGAGGGTGGGTTCGGCGCGGCGTTCCAGGATGCCGCGGATGGCGTCCACCAGTTCGGCTTCCGTCACCGCGAACTGGGCCGGGCGGGCGGCGCGGTATTCGGCATTGTCGGAAATGCCGGCGGCAATGCGCGCGCCTTCCACCAGGTCCTTCACCTGGACCATGCCCTCGGCCTTCTCGTTGGAGCCCTGGATCACCACGGCCGGGGCGTTGCGCTTGTCGGCATATTTCATCTGCGCCTTCATGCCGGAACCGCCGAGATACATCTCCGCGCGGATGCCGTTGGCGCGCAGGTCCGAGACCATCTTCATATAGTCCGCGATGCGCTCCGGCTCCTTGTCCATGGCGAGCACCACGACCGGGCCGACCTGCGCGTCGGCGTCCAGCTTGCCGAGATGGGCGAGGGCGTGAAGCAGACGCGAGACGCCGATGGAGAAGCCGGTGGCCGGCACCGCCTCGCCCCGGAAGCGCGCCACGAGCCCATCATAGCGCCCCCCGCCCGCCACCGAGCCGAAACGCACCGGGCGGCCGTCCTCGTCCTTCACCTGGAAGGTCAATTCGGCCTCATAGACCGGGCCGGTATAATATTCGAGGCCGCGGACGACGGAGGGATCGATGAGGATGCGGCCGTCATCATAGCCGGCGGCGCGCACCAGTTCGCCGATCAGCTTCAACTCGTCGAGGCCCTTGCGGCCGGTCTCGCTGTCGCCCACCGAGTTCACGCTGCTGCGCTACTTCATCATCAACGCGTGCACGGTGCTGTCGAAGCCGAAGATCCTCGACCACGTGTGGCGCTACGACTTCGGCGGCGACGTGAACGTCGTCGAGTCCTATGTGTCGTACCTTCGCCGCAAGATCGACACCGGCGAGAAGCGCCTGCTGCACACGTTGCGGGGTGTGGGTTACGTGCTCCGCGAGCCGCGCTGAGACACTTTTGGGCGGACATCGCCAACAATGGAGTGATGACACGCCGACTGGGCGAGCGCAGCGACGGGAGATGGCGCGGTACCCGCGGCATTCCGCTGCGGGTTGGGCTGGTCGCCGCGATGGTGCTGCTCGCGGCCTGTGGTCTGCTGGCCTCCGGCCTCGCCGTCACCTCGATCATGCA
>JASBUY010000189.1 GCA_030147645.1 Aquabacter sp.
ATCGGCCCGCGACCGCCACCGGATAGGCATAGGTCGTCGCGATATGGCCGTGGCGCGAAATGTCTTCGTAAAGCTTCACATGCATCAGACCGTAATCCGCCAGAGCATGGAGCTTTCGCGTTTCAGTCTCGCGCGGCTCAAGAAAGCGCAAGGGCTCGGGGATAGGCACTTGATAGACCAGCACCTGCCCGGCACTGAGCGGGGCCTCGGGGATGCGGTGGCGGGTCTGGATGACACTGGCCTCGGCGGTCCGCGTGGTGGTGGCAACGCCGGCGGTAGCCTCGAAGAAGCCGCGGATCGCGACCGCATTGGTGGTGTCGTCCGAACCCTGGTCGATCACCTTCAACACATCCTCGGCGCCGAGGATGGATGCGGTCAGCTGAACGCCGCCGGTCCCCCAGCCATAGGGCATGGGCATCTCCCGGCTGGCGAACGGGACCTGATAGCCGGGAATGGCGATGGCCTTGAGAATGGCCCGGCGGATCATCCGCTTCGTCTGTTCGTCCAGATAGGCAAAATTATAGGTGATGTCGAGCATCGCGCTCATGGGGCGAGCTCCTCTTCATCTCCGCTCTGCGCCGGCCCGCCGGGACGCTCCGCATGCTCGGCCCGCAACCGGCGCACCAGATCCAGCTCCGCCTGGAAGTCCACATAATGCGGTAGCTTCAGATGTTCGACGAAGCCCGTCGCCTGCACATTGTCCGAGTGCGACAGGACGAATTCCGCATCCTGCGCCGGAGCGGATTTCTCCTCGCCCAGTTCCTCCCACCTCAGCGCGCGATCCACCAGGGCCATGGACATGGCCTTGCGTTCTGACTGGCCAAAGACGAGCCCATAGCCCCGCGTGAATTGAGGCGGCGCTTCATCGGTGCCGTGAAACTGGTTCACCATCTGGCATTCCGTGAGCGTCACTTCGCCGAGTGGAATGGCGAAGCCGACCTCTTCGGCGAACAATTCCACCTTTACCGCGCCCATGCGGATCTCGCCCACGAACGGATGCGTGCGGGCATAGCCCCGCTGAGTGGAATAGCCGAGCGCCAGGAGGAAGCCTTCATCGCCTCGGGCAAGGTTCTGAAGCCGGGTTGCACGGTCGGCGGGGAAGGACAAGGGTTCGCGCGTCAGATCGGGGGGCTCGGCGCCGGTGTCCGGTGGCGAAGCTTCCATGAGGCCTTCCGCTCCCAGCAGATCGGTGACGCGCGAGGGCGCCGTGTCCGGCGCGATCTGCACGTCGCTGGCCTTCGGTGCGGTCGTGGCCGGCTTCGTTGCGGGGGTCTTCGCGGGCGCGGTGGACGCGGCACGTGTCGCCAATGCGGGATCCAGCAGGCGATGGGTATAATCGAACGTCGGGCCGAGGATCTGGCCCCCAGGAATGTCCTTGAAGGTGGCGGATACCCGCCGCCTCACGCGCATCGCTCCGGTATCGACCGGCACGCTGGCACCGAAGCGGGGCAGGGTGGTGCGCAGTGCCCTCAGCAGGAAGATCGCCTCAATGGCATCGCCGCGCGCCTGCTTGAGCGCAAGGGCCGCAAGGTCGGGATCATAAAGGCTGCCTTCGGCCATCACCCGATCTACGGCAAGCGCCAATTGCTCGCGGATCTGGTCGATCCCGATCTCGGGCACCTGGGGATCGCCCCGGCGTGTCCGAGCCAGCAATGCATGGGCCTTGCGGATGGCGCGCTCGCCGCCTTTCACCGCCACATACATGGCTAGGGCTCCTCGGACTTGCGGGACGGCGCCGGGGCGACGACGACGGAGCGGGGCAGGCCGATAACCGCCCCAGGCGCCGCGAGGACCAGATCGACGCCCAATGGAAACAGGGAGCGGTTCGCGGCCATGCGATCCGCAAAATCGGCGGGGAGCCCCTCCGCACCAAAGGCGCGCGGCATTTTCAATCCCGGCCCGGACAACAGAAACTGGCCATGGGAAAAGCCCGCCACGCTCACCACGAGCGTGGTCGAACGGTCCGGGAATTCCGGCTCACCTTGAGCGAAGTCCGAGAGCTCGGGCATGCCCGCTGCGTCGGAGATCAAGGCGAACTGCGCCCTGTCTCGTGCGGCGACCAAGCGCGTCGATGTGTGAAAGCGCAGGAAATCGGCCACCGCCGGAACGGCCGCAAGGGGACCGTCCAACCAGACGGTGGTTTCAAAGTCGAGCAAGGTGAGCGCGAGGGCCGCGAGTTCTGGAGTAAGCGGCGCGGGGGGCTTCAGGCCGGTTTCGAGCTTTTCGATCTTTCCCGGCTCGGCCAAGGCCTGCATGAGCGCCCGGAAGGTGCGCTGGGAGTCGCGCGCCGGGTCCCTGAAGCCGGCCGCGAGAGCCGCGCCGCTCATGTGTCTTCTCCGCGCACGAGGGTGAAGAATTCGACGCGCGTCGCGTCCGTTGCCGCTTTCTCTTCGTGATGCCGCATGTCGATCCGGGCTTTGATCGCAACAAGGGCTTGCTCCACCGCTGGACGGGCCGCTTCATCCTGCCAGAGGGCATCGATGAGTGCGGCCGCCCGAGCGCGCTCCGGCGCGCGGCCGAGCAGATAGGAGACGCCCACATGAGAATTCAGCCGCACGGCAGCGCGCGTCACCGTCGCTTCGCCGAGATTAAAGGGCGCGCCCTCGCCTCCGATGCGCCCGCGCAACATGCACAAGCCGATTTCCGGCGGGCGCAGGTGTTCCATCGCCGGCAAAGGCGCGAAGCGCTCCACCACGCCTTCCAATTCGGTCTGCGACGCCTGTGCCAACACGGCCATCATGGCCTGCCGGCCGCTCGGTTGCGGCTCCCTCGCCATGGCTAATCCCTTATCCCTGGTTCATTCTCAGGTGGGCAGGGGAGCCATAGCGCGCTGGACAGGATTTGTATAGTTAATTATACAAATCCATGCATGATGCGGCACGGTTTCCCAAGGGAGCGAGGAGACTATGGATGCCTTCGATCACGCCTCCATGACGGATGGCCCGCACGAGGATGTGACGCGGGGTAGCGGCGTCGCCCTTTGGAAGCAGATCGCCGCGCGCCTGGAATGGCAGATTGGGTCCGGGGTCTATCAGCCCGGGGCGCAATTGCCTGTGGAATCCGAACTCTCCGCAAAGTTCGGCGTCAACCGGCACACGGTCCGCCGAGCCCTGGCGGTGCTCGCCGAGAAGGGCATGGTGGAGGCAACCGCCGGGCGCGGCACCTTCGTCAAGGAGCCGCCCCTGCGCTATCCCATCGGCACTCGCACGCGGTTCAGCGAAATCGTATCCGCCGGTGGGCGCGAGCCATTCGGCCGCTGCCTGGGATCTGCGGTCGAAGAAGCCCATGGCGAAATCGCCCATGAACTGATGCTGCCGGAGGGGACGGCGGTGCTGCGGATCGACAGCATCCACGAGGCGGACGGCGTGCCGATCTCCTTCGGCCGATCTTACTTTCCCGAGGCGCGCTGCCGCGACCTCGACCTCATATATTCCGCCACCGGGTCTCTCACGCGCGCGCTCGCGACGCTCGGCATCCAGGATTATCGACGCAAGGAGACGCGCATCACCGGCCGCGCGGCCAATGAATTGGAACAGGAGCGCCTCTCCCTTGCGGCGGGCCGCACGGTCTTGGTGGTAGAGCGGGTGGATGTCGAAGTGAACGGGGCGCCCTTGCAATGGGGCCGTTCCAGCTTCGCGGCGGACCGTGTCCAGTTGGTGATTAAGCCCTGAGGTTCTCAATGTCGCGGATTGAAACGCTGGAAGCGTTGCGCACCGTTTACAAGCCCGCCGCCGCCCGCTCGGTGGCAAAGGTCATCCCGGTCCTGGACGCCCATTGCCGTCGCTTCATTTCTCTCAGCCCCTTCCTGCTGCTCTCGACGGGGGGCGCGGATGGCACCAGCGATGTCTCGCCGCGTGGCGATGCCCCGGGCTTTGTCGCGGTAGAGGACGAGAACACGTTGCTGCTGCCCGACCGACCGGGAAACAACCGTCTCGATAGCCTTGAGAACATCATTCAACGTCCTGGCGTCGGCCTGCTGTTCCTGATCCCCGGTGTCGACGAGACGCTGCGCGTCAACGGGACGGCCGAGGTCCGCATCGATGCCGAGCTGCGGGCGCAGTTCGAGGTGGCGGGCAAGCTGCCGCTCAGCGTCATCCGCATCAGCGTGAAGGAAGCCTACCTGCATTGCGCCAAGGCGCTCATGCGCTCCGCTCTCTGGAGCCCGCAGGCGCAGGTGCCCCGCACGGCCCTTCCGACCATGGGCGAAATGCTTCAGGATCACACCAACGGAGCGTTCGCGGCGGAGAGCCAAGAAGCCATGCTGAAGCGCTACCGCGAAGTCCTGTATTGAGCGACCTCAGAGGCTGACCGGCCGGCGCCCGATGATGGCGAAGCGCAGGCGCGAGGAGATGAAGTCGATCACCCCGACCATCACCAGCATCATCAGCACCAAGAAGCTCACCTTCTGCCATTCCAGGATGCGGATCTGCTCCGCCAGGTGCAGGCCGAGTCCACCGGCGCCCACGATGCCGACAATGGTGGATTGGCGGGAGTTGGATTCGAAATAATAGAGCATCTGGCTTGCCAGCACGGGGAGCACCTGCGGGAAGAGGGCGAAGCGGACCGTGTCCGCCTTCGACCCGCCGCAGGACACGATGCCCTCCACAGGCTTGCGGTCCGACGCTTCCACCGCTTCGGAGAACAGCTTCCCCAATTCCCCGACGGAGGCCGTGGCGATGGCGAGGATGCCGGCGAAGGGGCCGAGCCCGACAACCGTGACATAGATCAGCGCCCAGATCAGCTTGTCGATGCCGCGCAGGACGTCCAGCAGGCGGCGAACGCCGAAATGCAGAACCGGGTTCGACACCACATTCTTTGCAGCCAGCAGGCCGAACGGCAAAGCGAGCAGCGCGCCCGCGACGGTGCCGAGGAAGGCAATGGAGAGGGTCTCGCCCAAGGCATGCAGATAGAGCGGCAGCTGCCGGCCCGGATCGGGCGGGAGCATCAGGGTGATGAAGTGCACCAATTGGGCGATGCCGGTTCCAAGGCGCCGCACAGAAAAGTCCAGGTACCACATGCTGAATGCGGCCAACCCCGCCATGCCCACCAGTACCGCAACCGCGATGAGATGGGTCGGTGTCACGCGGGCCGCATAATAGGGATGAAGGGCGAGAAGGCGCGCGCGGTCTTCGGCGGTCGGGGTGAGACGGGCGCGGCTCATCGTGATTGGTCCATGCCGATCAGCGCATGACGGATGCGCTCCGTCACGAGGTCGATGATCATGACGGTCGCGATGATCAGGAGCAGGATGGCGGACACGTCGGAATAATAGAATTTGCGGATCGCCTCGACGAGGTCCTGGCCGATGCCCCCCGCCCCGACAAAGCCCATGATGGCCGCCTCGCGCACATTCACCTCAAAGCGCAGCAGGCCATAAGATGCGAAGTTCGAGAGCACTTGGGGGAGGACCGCGAAGCGCACGGTCTGCATCCAGGAAGCGCCCGCAGCAGTGGCGCCGTCGACCGGCTTCATGTCGATATTCTCGACCACCTCAGCGAACAATTTCCCAAGCGCCCCCATGGTGTGGAGCGCGAGCGCCAGTACGCCGGGCATGGCTCCGAGCCCGAAGGCGACCACGAATAGCAGGGCGAAGACGATTTCCGGCACTGTGCGCAGAAATTCCAGCAGCCGGCGCGCGCTGAGGCGAAGCCACGGGTTCCGGGTGAGGTTGGCGCTCGCGAGGAAGCAGAGGAGCAAGGCACCGATGGTGCCGAAGACGGTTCCGAGATAGGCGATGAGGACCGTCTCGAACAGCAGCTTCAGCCAGCCGTCGAGATTCCAATACCATTCCGAAAGATCCGCGCCGAGCGTCTCCCAGCGCAGGACCGGAACGATGTTCAGAAAATAGGTTCCGAGCCGGTCGGCATTCGCCCAGAACACGCCCGGCTTCACCTCGCCGCCCCAGCAGGACAGGACGATGCCGATCAGCACGGCCGCGAAGACCAGCAGCGTGTGCCGACGGCGCGTCGCCACCGCCGCGTCATAATGGCGGGCGAGGGGGGCGATTTGCTCGGGCGGTAGCTGGACGATGGCGTGCTGCACGATTTGTCCCGTCGGGTGAGGTGCCATGCCCGGGGACCGGGCATGGCCGTCATGGCGTCGAAGGGTCAGGAGCCCTTCTTCTTGCGCAGTTCGTCCACGAACTTGTTGAGCGCGATGATTTCGTCATAGGCCGCGTTGGTCACCGGCTCCCACACGCGCTGCTTGCCTTCGTAGATCTTGTCGAAGGCGGTCTTGTCGTTCTTCTCGATGGAGAAGAAGGCGGTGCGGATCGCGATCTTGAGGTCTTCCGGCAGGCTGTCCAGATAGGCGATGGGCGAGTTCACGATCTGACCGGACTTGAAGATGATCCGGTAGTCCGCATATTTCGCCATCCCCTTGCGCTCCATGCGCATGAGGTTGGATTCCTGCTCATCGTTCCACCAGTTGAAGGCGGCATCGCAAGTGCCCTGGGACACGCCGATGACCGCATTTTCATGCG
>JASBUY010000200.1 GCA_030147645.1 Aquabacter sp.
TTTGCCTGAATTTGATTTCCAGAGGCCGGCCGCGTCTCCTGACCGGCGCCGAACTCCGAGCGCCGCGGCGAAGGCGGATCAATCAAAGCGAGGTCTGCAGCACCGCTTCTCTTCCCCCGCCAAGGAGATCCCCTTGCGTAAATCCATCTTTTAACAATTCTAATCCTTTCCCACCCCCATGACAGGTGGAACTGACGCGTGTACCAAAAATAGAGATCAAGCATTCACAATCGCAGGTCTGTCCGGCGCCCTGCATCGTCTTATGCGTACCGGCCGAAGGGCCGGCGGGCTGTGCCGGCCGCCCAGGAGCGAGAAAACCCCATGCTCGCAGCCCTCATCATTGTGTTCCGGGAAGTTCTGGAAGCCGGCCTCATCGTCGGCGTCATGCTGGCCGCCACCGAAGGGGTCGCCGGACGTGGGCGTGTCATCGCGCTCGGGATTAGCGGCGGCGTCCTCGCCTCCGGCTTTGTGGCCATTTTCGCCGAGCGGATCGCGACGCTGTTCGACGGGTCGGGACAGGACGTGCTTAACGCCGCGATCCTGGCCGTTGCAGTGGTGATGCTGGTCTGGACCGTGGTCTGGATGGCCAGCCACGGCAAGGAAATGGTCTTGGAGATGAAGACGGTGGGACGGGAGGTCCGCGAGGGCAGCAAGCCGCTCGCCGCCGTCGGCATCGTCGTGGGCATGGCCGTGCTGCGCGAGGGCGTGGAAGTGGTCCTGTTCATGTATGGCATCGCCATCAGCGGAGAATCGCCGTTGAATGTAGCGATCGGCTTCGCCCTGGGCGTGCTGGCGGGTGCGGCGGTGTCGTTCGCACTCTATCGCGGGCTGGTCGCCATTCCGGTGAAGATGCTGTTCAAGACCACGACCATCCTCATCACCCTGCTCGCGGCGGGGCTCGCTGCGCAGTCGGTCGGCATTCTGCAGGACACCGGGTTCATCCAGGCCCTGTCCGACCCGCTGTGGGATTCCTCCTGGCTTCTGTCCGACGACGGGGCAGTCGGGCGTGTCCTGCGAACCATGGTGGGCTATCGCGCACAGCCCACCGGCATGCAGGTGATCGCCTATGTGGGCACGGTGTTGGTCATCGTCGCGCTGTCGCACATCGTCAATGGCCGCATCGCCAAGGCAAAGCAGGCGCAGGTCTCGGCAAAGCCAGCCTGATC
Source organism: Aquabacter sp. (assembly GCA_030147645.1). Classification (GTDB taxonomy): domain Bacteria; phylum Pseudomonadota; class Alphaproteobacteria; order Rhizobiales; family Xanthobacteraceae; genus Aquabacter. The sequence goes on from JASBUY010000200.1 coordinate 1,167, forward strand.
CTTACCCGTCAAAGCATAAAGAAAGAGCGCCGAGGCGATCGCCCCGGCGCTCTCTTTTTGTTGGCCCAGCCTGACGGCGCGGACTATTTCTGCGGCAGGTTCAGACGGATATGCAGTTCGCGCAACTGCTTGGCCGTCACGTCCGAGGGCGCGCCCATGAGCAGGTCAAGCGCCTGCTGGTTCATGGGGAAGAGCGAAATTTCGCGTAGGTTCGTGACCCCGCACAGCAGCATCACAATGCGGTCGATGCCCGCCGCCATTCCGCCATGGGGCGGGGCGCCATACTGGAAGGCGCGATACATGCCGCCGAACCGATCGATCACGGTTTGCTCGTCATAGCCCGCCAGCTCGAACGCCTTCACCATGGCCTCGGGGCGATGGTTACGGATGCCGCCGGAGGCGATCTCGTAACCGTTGCAGGCGATGTCGTACTGGAACGCCTTGATGGAGAGCGGCTCCTGGCCGTTCAGCGCATCCAGCCCACCCTGCGGCATGGAGAAGGGATTGTGCGAGAAGTCGATCTTCTTCTCGTCCTCGTTCCACTCATAGAAGGGGAAGTCCACGATCCAGGCCAGCTCGAACCGGTCATGGTCCACCAGCTTAAGTTCTTCGCCGACGCGGGTGCGGGCAAGGCCGGCGAACTTGTAGAATTTGGCCGGATCGCCCGCCACGAAGAAGGCGGCATCGCCTTTTTTCAGACCGAGCTTCATTGCCAGATTAACGGATTGCAATCGGCCTATATTATTAGCAACAGGCCCTCGCCCAACTAGATTTCGATAATTTTCGATTACACCTGGATGTTCTCCAGGGCGCGCGGCAGCAAATATTTCCTCTAGTGTCTTAGGAAGAAAAGTCTCCGGATCAGGAACTTCGTCGAAAATTATATAACCAAGGCCCGGCTGCCCCTCGCCCTGCGCCCAGGAATTCATGCGATCACAAAAGGCCCGAGAACCGCCAGTGGGCGCGGGAATGGCCCAGACTTCGTTCTTCGGGTCTTCCAGCATGCGCGCGAAGACCTTGAAGCCGGAGCCGCGGAAATGCTCCGAGACATTCTGCATGACCAGAGGGTTGCGCAGGTCCGGCTTGTCCGAGCCGTACTTGCGCAGCGCCTCCGCATAAGGAATGCGCGGCCAGTCCTTGGTCACGGGCTTGCCGCCCGCGAACTCCTCGAAGACGCCGGTGATGACCGGCTGCACGGCGGCGAACACATCTTCCTGCTCGACGAAGCTCATTTCCAGGTCGAGCTGGTAGAACTCGCCGGGCAGGCGGTCGGCGCGCGGATCCTCGTCGCGGAAGCAGGGGGCGATCTGGAAATAGCGGTCGAAGCCGCTCATCATGATCAGCTGCTTGTACTGCTGCGGCGCCTGGGGCAGCGCGTAGAACTTGCCGGGATGGATGCGCGAGGGCACGAGGAAGTCACGCGCGCCTTCCGGTGAAGAGGCGGTCAGGATCGGCGTCTGGAACTCGAAGAAGCCCTGCCCCTTCATGCGCTGGCGCAGGCTGTCGATGATGCGGCCGCGCGTCATGATGTTGTTGTGAATGCGCTCGCGCCGCAGGTCGAGGAAGCGGTAGCGCAGGCGGATGTCTTCCGGGTAGTCCTGCTCGCCGAACACGGGGAGCGGCAGTTCCGCCGCCGGGCCGAGCACTTCCAGTTCGGTGGCATAGATTTCGATCTTGCCGGTGGCGAGGTCGAGGTTTTCCGTGCCCTCGGGGCGCAGGCGCACCTTGCCGTCGAACCGCACCACCCATTCCGCGCGCACCTTCTCGGTCGGCGCGAAGGCGGGGCTATCGGGGTCCACCACCACCTGTGTCAGGCCGTAATGGTCGCGCAGGTCGATGAAGAGTACGCCGCCATGATCGCGGATGCGATGGCACCAGCCGGACAGACGGACGGTTTCGCCCACCTGCGCCTCGGTGAGCGAACCGCAGGTGTGGGTGCGGTAGCGGTGCATGGACAGCGGCCTTTCGGACAGAAGAACAAAGCGCCAGCGCCGGGCGGCGCCGCAGGCCGCCGGAAGGTGCATGCGAGCCCTGCCTTGTCAAGCGCGGGCCCTGCCGCCCCATGACGAGAGTCCCATCGGGAATGGGGCGCCCCCCGTGGAAAACCCTCAAAACAGTACCAAATTGTTTCCAGAAACACGATGTTAGTCTTTGATAGGAACGAATGACGGTATGCAAACATTCCAGGCATAGGCATGGGCGCGGTCTTTCAGCCCTCTCCCGCCGCGCCCTCGGACCCATGTTGAAGAGAAGGCGAAATCCGGACTGACCCTTTTGGCATCAGATCGCTGCGGGATCTGGGCGCGGGGATCAGGACCGGTGGGAGCGGTCGCTCCGAATGCCCGAAGGGACGGATGAGTGACGGGACATATTGAGGGCGGCGCGCCCGGGCAGACCGGGCGCGGGGGCCGGCCGCCCCAGGATCGTGGGGGCCAGAGATTCCGGCTGCTGGCGAGTCTTGTCTGCATCGCTGTGATGCTGGTCGCCGGCATTCTCGCTTACCGCGCAGGAGAGCGCGCGGTTTCCGATCGCAAGCGCGAGCTTGAGAATCTCGCCCTCGCCTTGGCGGGTCAGACCGAGCGCGCATTTCAGGCCGTGGATCTCGCCCAAAGAGCGCTCATCGACACCATCGCTTCTCCCCAAGGGGGCAATCGCGAGCAATTGGACGCCACCGTCAGTGGCCAGGCCATGCACCGCCTGTTGCGGGACAAGATCGACGCTTTGCCCTATGTGGACGCCGTCACCGTCATCGACGAGACGGGCAAACTCCTGAATTTCAGCCGTTACTGGCCGGTACCGGACGTTCAGGTGGCGGACCGGGACTATTTCCGGGCGCTCAGTGGCACGGATGGCCCCGCCCTTTTCGTCAGCGCTCCCGTGCCGAACCGAGCGACGGGAACCGAGACCATCTATCTGGCGCGCCGCATGACCGCGCCGGACGGTCATTTCCTCGGCCTATTGCTGGTGGCGCTGCGGCAATCCTATTTCGAAGAGATTTTCAGCGGCATCGATCTTGGCGCCGATTCCGCCATCTTCATGTTTCGCTCGGACGGAACCTATCTTGCCGGATTCCCGCCGGAAAAAGCATCGCCTGCCGGCAGGAACTTGCCGGAGCTTGCCGCACTGCTTTCCCGCCCGCTCCAGGTGGGCACGGCGCCGGCGGGATTGATCGGCCCCGCTGCACGGCTCTATGCGGCGCGCAAGGTGTCGGGTTTTCCGCTCAGCATTCTCGTCAGCGACACGCAAGGCGCCCTTGCGGCGCGCGCCTGGGGCCAGGCGCTGCCTGTCTTGGCCTTTGCCGTACTAGTCTGCTTCGGCGTCGTGGCCGCGACCATCCGCACCGAACAGCGCATCGACCATCAGCAAAAGCTTGCCGGCGCCCTCTATGCGGCGGCCCGACGCGACAGCCTGACCGACCTCCCGAACCGGCTCGGCCTCGTCGAGCGGCTGGAGGAAATATTCCAGAAGACGGACACGCCGCCCCGCTGCGCGCTGCTCTTCCTGGACCTCGACTATTTCAAGTCGGTGAACGACACGCTCGGCCATGCCGTCGGCGACCGGCTGCTGCGCGCGGCAGCGCATCGCATCTGCGGGCTGATGCCCCAAGCCCTCATCATTTCGCGCCTGGGCGGGGATGAATTCGCCATCGTCCTCGACCAGGGGGAGGAAGACGCGGCCCTCTCGGCGGCGAGCGCCATCATCAGCGCCATCAAGACGCCGTTCGACCTCGACCACCACAGGATCGTCGCCGGGGGCAGCATCGGCATCGCGCTTTCGCCGCAGCATGGCCACAGCCTGGAAGACCTTCTGAAATGCGCGGATTTCGCCCTCTATCGGGCAAAGAGCGACGGGCGCGGACTTGCCCGCGTGTTCCAGCGCGAAATGGAACGGGTCGCAATGGCGCGGCGCGTGCTGGAGATGGATCTCGACGCCGCTTGGCGGAACGAACAGTTTTTCGTCGTCTACCAGCCCATTTTCGACTGCCGTGACGGGAGCGTGAAAGGCTTCGAGGCCCTGGTGCGCTGGCGCCATCCCACGCGCGGCATTGTCGGCCCCTCGGGCTTCCTGCCGGCAGCGGAATCCACCGGCCTCGTGCTGCCATTGGGCGGCTGGGTGCTGGAGCAGGCCTGCCGGGCCGCGCTCGCCTGGCCTCAGGATATCTTCATTTCGGTCAACATCTCCGCGCTCCAGTTCCGCGCCAGCCGCGTCGTGGAGCAGGTCGCGGCTGCCCTTCAGGCGACCGGCCTGCCGGCGCACCGGCTGGAACTGGAGATTACGGAAACCGCCTTGATGCAGGAAGGCCCGGTCGCGGCCGAGATCATCGAGGGCTTCCGCAGGCAGGGGGTGCGAATCGCTTTGGATGATTTCGGCACCGGCTACTCGTCCTTCGCCTATCTGCGGACGCTTCCGGTGGACCGCATCAAGATCGACCATGCCTTCGTGGAAGGTCTCGGCGTCGAGCGTCAGAGCTTCCCGTGCTGCGCGCCATCCTCGCGCTCGCCCGCGCCCTGCCTCTCGACACCACCATCGAGGGCGTGGAAACCCAGGAACAGCTTGAGATTCTCAAAGCCGAAGGATGCAGCCTCATCCAGGGCTGGCTCATGGGCAAGGCGGTACCGCCCGAGGAGACGGCGGCCCTGATCGCAGGGGGATTTCGCGCCAGCGAGCAATAAGGCCCTTTCAAGGCACGGCTCCCGCGCGCTATGGTTTGCGCATGGATCCCATCACCTCCACAGAGGCGTTGGCAGCTGCCTGCGCCCGGCTCTCTCGCCACGATTTCATCACTGTCGACACCGAGTTTCTGCGCGAGACGACGTTCTGGCCCAAGCTCTGCGTCATCCAGGCCGCCTCCATGGAGGAGGCGGTCATCATCGACGCCCTCGCGCCTGGCATCGACCTGAAGCCGTTTTTCGAGCTGATGGCCAATCCGCGCGTGACCAAAGTGTTTCACGCGGCGCGGCAGGATATCGAAATCGTCTGGCACCTCGCGGGCCTCATTCCCCATCCCATATTCGACACCCAGGTCGCCGCCATGGTACTCGGCTATGGCGACAGCATTTCCTATGACCAGTTGGTCCAGCGGGTGTGCGGGCATGCGCTCGACAAGTCGTCGCGCTTCACGGACTGGTCGCGCCGCCCCCTGTCCCAGGCCCAGCTGACCTACGCCATCGCGGACGTGACCCATCTGCGCGACATCTATCTGTCCATGCTGCGGGACCTGGAAAGGCGGGGACGCGGAGATTGGGTCGGCGAGGAAATGCACATCCTCACCTCCCCCGCCACCTATCGGCAGGAGCCGGAGCGGGCCTGGGAGCGGCTGAAGTTGCGCGTGCGCAAGCCGCGCGAACTGGCCGTGCTCATCGAGGTTGCCGCGTGGCGCGAGCGCGAGGCCCAGGCGCGCGACCAACCGCGCGGGCGCATCATAAAGGACGAAGTGATCGGCGAGATCGCCCTCCAGCAGCCCCAGACGCCCGAGAAACTTGCGGAATTGCGCTCCCTCCCCAAGGGCTTCGAGCGGTCTCGCTATGGGGAGGCCGTGCTCGAAGCGGTGCGGCGTGGCGTGGAGCGGGACCCGAAAACTTTGCCCCGCATCGAACGCGACCGCCCCATCCCCAACGGCGCTGCAGCCACGGTGGAATTGCTGAAAGTGTTGCTGCGCATGACCGCCGAGCAGCATGCGGTGGCCGCCAAGGTGATTGCCACCACCGAGGACCTGGAGCGCATCGCGGTCAGCGACGAGGCCGAGGTGCCGGCTCTCAGCGGGTGGCGGCGCGAGCTGTTCGGGGAACGAGCGCTGGCGCTGAAAGCGGGCCGCCTCGCTCTCGCCGTGGAGCGCGGGCGGGTGATCGCGGTGGAGCGGGAGATCGCCTGAGCGGAGGGCAGCTTACGCCCTCACGCCTCCTCCGCTGCCTCCTCCTCGTCCTTGCCGGCCGGCGCGACCTTGCCGCGAAATCCCATGGCGAGGACATAAAGCTCGGCGGAATCCGCCCGGCTGGCGGCGGGCTTCAGATGCTTCACCTGCGCGAAATCGCGCTTGAGGTTGGCCAACAGGCTCCCCTCGGTGCCGCCCTGGAGCACCTTGGCGACGAACGCCCCGCCCGGCGCGAGAACCTGGCGCGCGAAATCCGCCGCAAGCTCCACCAGCGCAACGATCTTCAGGTGGTCGGTCGCGCGGTGGCCGGTGGCATTGGCCGCCATGTCGGACATCACAAGGTCCGCCTGTCCGTCCAGCATCGCCATGAGGCGCTGCGGCGCGTCCTCGTCCAGGAAATCCATCTGGGCAAAGGTGACGCCGGGAATGGGGTCCATTTCCAACAGGTCGATGGCCACCACCTTGCCCTTGCCCTCCTCCAGGCCGATGCGCTGGGCCGCGACCTGGCTCCAGCCTCCCGGCGCCGCACCCAAATCCACCACGCGCAAGCCGCGCCGCAAGAGATGCACCTTTTCGTTCATCTCGATCAGCTTGAAGGCCGCACGCGAGCGCCAGCCCTCGCGCTTGGCGCGTGCGACATAAGGGTCGTTCAATTGGCGCTGGAGCCATTTCTGCGACGAGGTGGTGCGACCGCGCGCGGTCTTCACCCGCACCTTGAGCGGACGGCCGTCGGGCCCCTTGGGCGGCGCGCTCATCGCGCACCATCCCCGGCAGGCAGGGGCGCACCATGGCGCCGCCACACCCCGTCCGCGCGCATCAGTTGAACCAGCATGCCTTCCCGAAGCCCGCGATCCGCCACCCGCAGGCGATCGGTCGGGAACGCGCCGCGTACCGCCTCCATGATGGCGCAGCCCGCAAGGACCAGATCCGCCCGCTGCGCCCCGATGCACGGATTTGAGACGCGCTCCTCAAACGACATACCCACCAATTGATCGACCACCTGATTGATATCCTTTGCGCGCAGCCACGCCCCGTCCACGCGAGTCCGGTCATAGCGCTGCAAGCCGAGATGAATGCCGGCGACCGTGGTCACGGTGCCGGACGTGCCGAGCAGATGCATGCGCCCCGGCGCGCGCAGACCCCAGCTTTGC
>JASBUY010000205.1 GCA_030147645.1 Aquabacter sp.
CTCTAGCGACTATAGGAGCAAGCGGAATGTCCAGCGATGTTTCCATCGGCGCCACGGCGCGGGCCAGCGGCGTGAAGGTGCCGACCATCCGGTTCTACGAGCAGATCGGGCTGCTGTCGGCGCCGCCCCGTACCGAGGGGAACCGTCGCCTCTACGGGCAAGCGGATCTCCGACGCCTCGCCTTCATCCGGCATGCCCGAGAGCTGGGCTTCGAGGTGGACGCCATACGTGCGCTCCTGGCCCTCCAGGACGAGCCGGGGCAGTCCTGCGCGGCCGCCGACGAGATCGCCCGGTCGCATCTCGCCGAGGTGGAGCGGCGCATCGTCAGCCTCACCGCGCTTCGCAAGGAGTTGAAGCGGATGATCACGGAATGCTCCCACAGCAAGGTGGGCGAATGCCGGGTGATCGAGGTCCTGGCCGACCACGGCGAATGCCATCACCATCACCCGTGATGCCGAGACCTCCATTGTCAAAGTGACGCGCTCCGCGCGCCCGGCTTGACACAACTCCGGCTTCGGGTCTTCCTCTGCGGCATGGTTCGCGGCCTTGCACATATCCTGCGTGCGATTCAGCATCCGGCGTTCCGCCGCGTGCTCGCTCTGTGCATGGTGGCGTGCCTGATGCTGGGGCCTGTTGCCAGCGCTATGGCGGTCCATCACATGGACGATGTGGATTCCATCCTTGTCCTTTCGGATGGGAGCGTCGACACCACGGCCAAGAAATCCCCCGACCATGCATCCTTGCCAGCGGGCGACCATGACTGCCACGGCTGCTCGGCCGCCGTCCTCAGCGCCCCAGCCTGGACCCCATCCGTCCACATTTCGACGATCGTGACGGTCCTCTCCGAGAACCTCGTCGACGGCCGCGCCCCCGGCGCGGAATTCCGCCCTCCCAAAGCCTGATCCTTCCGATTGTCGTCGCGCGCTGACGCCCTGCGTCGGCCAATGCAGACCCATGCCCGGAATGGATCATGTCTTCTCGCACCCTTGCGCTCGCGCTTGGGGCAGCGCTCGCGCTGCTTCAGGTGTCGCCGGCGCACGCCGCATCGCCGCGGCCGCTGACCCTTGCCCAGGCGCTCTCCAGCGCGCTCAACGCCAATCCCCGCCTGACAGTCGCCGAGCGCGACATCGGCATGGCGGGCGGCCGCAGCACGCAGGCTGCGGCCCTGCCGAACCCGACCCTGTCGCTGGAGGTGGACAATGCCTTCGGCTCCGGTTCCTACCAGGGGCTGGACCTGTCGGAGCAGACGCTCCAGGTCAGCCAGCTCGTGGAGCTGGGCGGCAAGCGGGAGGCCCGCATCGCCGCGGCCAGCGCCGGGCTCGGTGCCGCGCGGTGGGAACGCGAGGCGATGCGCCTTCAGGTGCTGGCGGAGACGACCGCGGCCTTCGTGACCGTCCTCAGCGCCCAGCGGCGCCTGGATATCCTCACCGGCCAGACGGAAGCCATCCAGCGATGGACCCCGTTGCTCCAGACCCGCGTGGAGGTCGGCGCATCCTCGCCCGCGGAAATCTCGCGGTCCAAGGTAGCCGCCAACCTCGCGAAGGTGGAGCTGGAGCGGGCCAGGGCCGCGCTTACGACCGCCCGGCGCGAGCTGGCTTTGCTCATGGGGCTCACCGAGGCGAAGTTCGGCCCCGTCACGGGCAACCTCGTGCGCGTCAACGCGCCTCCCGCGCTCGATCGCATCCTCAAGTCCGCACAGGAAAATCCCCAGCTCACGCGCTTCACCGCGCTCAAGGCGCAGCGGCGGGCCGAGCTGGATGGCGCGCGGGCGAAGGCCGTGCCGGATGTCACCCTCGGGGTGGGCTATCGCCATTACAACGAGACCGCCGACAGCGGGATGATGTTCACCCTGTCCATGCCGCTGCCGGTGCTCGACCGGAACGAAGGCGGCATCGTCGAGGCCGGGGAATCTCTGCGCCGGGCGGAGGCGGAGGAAGCGGTCGTCCGCAGCGTGCTCATCTCCCAGGTGGGTCGCGCCTATGACGCGCTGAAAGCGTCCCATGAGGAGGTCGCACTCCTGCGCGGCACCGGCCTTCCCGATGCGCGGAGCGCCTTCGAGGGCATCGAGAGCGGCTATTCGGAAGGCCGCTACACCCTCCTCGAACTGCTGGACGCCCAGTCGTCCCTCACAGACACGGCGCTGCGCGAGCTGGATGCGCTCGTCGCCTACCACACCGCCCTCGCCACCCTTGAGGGGCTGACGGGCCGTCCCGTGACTTTTGCCAAAGGAAAATCCAAATGAGCCGCTCCGCGCGACGCGACGTGGCATTGCTGGTGCTCGGCCTCGTGGCCGGGGCGGGCACATTCTATGCCCTTCAGGACCGCCCCGTTTCCGCCTCCTCCAGCCATGCGGCCGAGGGCGGGCACGGTGGCCATGGCGACTCCCACGGCGAGGGTGCCGTCGAACTCGACGACGCCAAGCTCGCTGCCGCCGGCATCGGGCTTGAGACGGCGGGGCCTGAGAAGCTGCGGCAGAAGCTGCGCCTCAACGGCCTCGTCCAACCGAACCAGGAGGCCATCGTCCAGGTGGCGCCGCGCTTTCCGGGGATTGTGCGGGAGATCCGCAAGCGCCTCGGGGACAAGGTGAACAAGGGCGATGTGCTCGCCGTCATCGAGAGCAACCAGAGCCTCACCACCTACGACCTGAAGTCGCCCATTTCCGGCACGGTGGTGGATCGCGGCGTGGCGCTGGGCGAATACGTTTCCGAGCAGAAGCCCGCCTTTGTCGTGGCCGACCTCTCCACGCTCTGGGTGGACCTTTCCGTCTATCGCCGGGACTTCGCGAAGGTCCGCATCGGCGATCCCGTCCAGATCGATCCCGAGGACGGCGGCGCGCCCATCGACGGCAAGGTCATCTACGTCTCGCCCATCGGCGCGGCGGATACCCAGAGCGCGCTCGCGCGTGTGGCCATACCCAATGATGGGATGCGCTTGCGGCCCGGCCTGTTCGCGGTGGGCAACATGGTCCTGGCCGAGAAGCCGGTGGACCTCGCCGTTCGCCTCAACGCCCTCCAGACCCTCGATACCCGCACCGTCGTGTTCGTGCGGAACGGCGATGCCTTCGAGCCGCGCGACGTGGAACTGGGCGAGCGCGACGGGGAGTGGGCGGAGGTGATCTTCGGCCTGATGCCGGGCGATGCCTACGCCGCGAAGAACAGCTTCGTCATCAAGGCAGAGCTCGCGAAGGGGAGCGCCAGCCATGAGCACTGAGGCTTTGCTCTCTCGCGGGGAGGCGCGGTCATGATCGACGCCATCCTCGCCTTCTCCATCCGCCAGCGCTGGCTGGTGGTGCTGGTCTGCCTCGCCGTCGCGGCGTTCGGGGCCTGGAACTTCACCCGCCTGCCCATCGATGCGGTGCCGGACATCACCAATGTGCAGGTGCAGATCAACACGTCGGCGCCGGGCTTCTCGCCGCTGGAGACCGAGCAGCGCATCACCTTTCCCATCGAGACCGCCATGGGCGGCCTGCCGGGCCTG
>JASBUY010000169.1 GCA_030147645.1 Aquabacter sp.
GCCCTGTGCATGGGCCGGATTTGCAAGGCTGCTGGCGAACCCCAGCGCCGCGAGTGCGGCGGCCGTGGTGGCGAAGCGGGCGAACGTGGTCATACGCGGGTTCATTCCTGTCTTGCGCGGTCCGTGTGCACGCGGCCGCGAGCGCCCAAATCCCGCGGGATCTGGTCAAAACTGGGAAAGGCTGAACCCTGTCCGGCCGCGTGTGTCAAGGATACACAGGCGCGGCGAGGGGCTGGAACGGCTCAATTGCGCGTCCAGTGAGGGCGGCAACGATGCGTTCGCAGGCCTTTCCGTCACCATAGGGATTGGACCTCCGCGCGAATTGATGGTGGCGGGCGGGATCATCGAGAAGGGCCGTTACGGCAGCAATGATCCGCTCGCGGTCGGTGCCCACAAGTTCCACCGTGCCGGCCGCAACGGCTTCCGGGCGCTCGGTCACGTCGCGCATCACCAGGACCGGCTTTCCGAGCGAGGGCGCTTCTTCCTGTACGCCACCGGAATCGGTCAGGACCAGATGGCAGCGCCGCATCAGATAAACGAAGGGGAGATATTCCAGCGGTGCGATGAGGTGGACGTTGGATTGCCCGCCGAGGAGGCGGTGGACCGGCTCGCGCACATTGGGATTGAGGTGGACGGGATAGACGATCTCCACGTCCTCTCGCGCCGCGATGCGGGCCAGCGCCTCGCAAATCGCGATGAATCCGGCGCCGAAATTCTCGCGCCGGTGGCCGGTCACCAGAATGAGCCGGCGGGCTGGATCGAGGAAGGGGAATTGCGCTTCGAGCGCGCTGCGGACCGTCGCATCCGCGTCGATCCGCCCCAAGGCGAGAAACAGCGCGTCGATGACCGTGTTTCCGGTCACGAAAATCTGACCCGCGATCCGCTCGCGGCTGAGATTGTCCGCCGCAACCGGAGTGGGCGCAAACAGGAGCGCGCAAAGGCGATCGGCCACTTGCCGGTTCATCTCCTCCGGCCAGGGCTGGGCGAGGTGATAGGTGCGAAGCCCCGCCTCCACATGGCCCACCGGAATGCGGCGATGGAAGGCGCACAGCGCGGCGGCCAGGGCGGTGGAGGTATCCCCATGCACGAGGACGCGGTCGGGCTGCACCGCCTCAAGCACGGGATCGAGGGCGGTCAGGATCCGGCTCACCACACCGTTGAGCGTCTGATTGGGCACCATCACATCCAGGTCGTAATCGGGGACGATTTGAAACAGGGATAGAACCTGGTCCAGCATGGCCCGGTGCTGGCCGGTGACACAGACGATCGAGGTGAGGCTCGGGTCGGCGTCAATGGCCTTCACCAGCGGCGCCATCTTGATCGCCTCGGGTCGTGTACCGAATACAGACAGAACGCGCATGAATGTGTCCCTTCCACTTTACCCCGGTTCCCGTACCGCCGGTCGGTGCTCCCGGCACCCCGCCGCAGATGCGATCGGTGCATGAGGGTGCGTCCGCCGCTGGTTCGTGACATCGCAAGGCGCTTGCCGCAAGGGCCGGCGCGCGCGCGCTTGGGTCGCCGGGCGCTGCTGGGTGCCGCAGCGGGGGGGCTCGTAGCCATGCTGGCGGGCTCCACTCGCGATCCCTGGCGGCTGGCGCGGCCGCTCGATGGGTCCTTCATTCAGCCCTGGCGCGATGACCTCGCCTTGTCGGGCACGCAATGGGCGGAACGGGTCGCGAGCGCGCGGCAATTGGCCTGCCGGCATCTGGTGCTGCAATGGACGCGGCACGGGGACGATTACACGCTCGATGCCGAGTTGATCTTGCGCCTGCTGGATTTCGTGCTCGCGGCCGGCTGCCGGCTGGAGGTGGGCCTGCCCTATGAGGCGGATTATTGGACGGTACTGGAAGGGCGGGGGACGCGCGGCCGCTCGCAGTTGTTGGAGGCCGCCGGGCGCGGGTGCGAGGCCTTCCTTGCGGCCGCGACCTTTGCCGGCCATCCCGCTTTCGCCGGATGGTACATTCCCTATGAGATCGACCAAGCGAGCTGGGTGCGCCCCGACGATATTGCGGCGCTTTCGACCCTCTTGCGGCGGCTGAAGGCGGCAGCGGCCGCGACGCCCCTGTCCATTTCCTGCTTCCACAGCCGCAACGATTCCGTTCGCTCGCTCGTGGATCTGTTTGATGCGCTTCCCGAGTTGGCGGGCGTGCGCCTCCTGGTGCAGGACGGAGTGGGGGTGTTCGGCCTGTCCAATTATCGCCTGCTTGATACCGCCTTCGCCTACCTGCGGCGGCTTGGCCGGCCGTTCGACGTGGTGGTGGAGGTGTTCGACCAGCATCCGAGCGATCAACTGGAGCCGGGCGCGTTCGCGGCGGACGCGGCCGCCTTTTCTCGGGTTTCGGCGCAGCTCGAGCTTGCTGCCGCCAGCGGGGCCGAGCGCCTGATCGCCTTCGCCCTTCACCCCTATCTCACCGGTCCCGCGCCCGGCGCCGCACATCTGCGCGCGGCCTATGAGCGGGCGCTCGCTTTGTCTCAATAAGACAGGAAAGCGCTGGCGAAGACGCCTTGCGCCCGCTCGTCCCCGGCGAGCCGGAAGCGGTATTGCAGCGTCAGGTCCACATAGGATTGGGGCGCCTCATAAAGCCCTTCTCGAAACCAGAAGCGCATGTTCGCCCCAGGCCCCGCGCCCAGCGCACCGGGCGTCGCCAGGACGGAATCATAGGCCCCGCCGATGGCGAGGAAGGGGGTGAAGACGATGCGATCGCTCAGCGGGTCCAGGCGATAAGAGCGGCCGAGGCGCGCCTCGAAATTGCCGATCGTCTCGGGATTGAGCGCGAAATAGTCACCTTCCCCATAGAACTGCCAATAGAGCCAGTCCGGCACGTCCACCCGAAGGTCGGACCCTTCGCCGGCGGAATAGGCGATGCGGAACAGCCAGTCCGTGCGCGCATATTCCCCGATGGGGAAGAGATGGCTGATTTCCAGCACCAGATTCTGGTCGCTGAGCGGCTTCCAGCGGGCGCCCACGCTGCCCTGGACCGTCCCCCAGCCTGTGGCGCCGCCGCTTTCGTCATAAAGCGTTTCGAAAGCGCGGAAGAAGACTTCCACCAGCGCGCCGTTGCGATAGCCGATCACCGGCGGGCGCCAATAAAGTTCAAGCCCGGCCTGGACCGCATGGCCAACACCCGGCGGCGGCGCGAGCGCGGTGCTCGGCATCACCCCCACCGCGCCATAGCTCACGGAGGAATAGACGCCCCAGCTGCGCTCCAGGTCGGCGACTTCGCGCTTGATGCCGAACTCGGTCTGGGCAGGCAAAGGGAGAGTCCCGCCACGGTGTGCGTCGAGCGCATCCTTGAAATAGGCGATGGCCTGCTCGTTGGCGACCTCGCGCTTGGCCACATAAGCGGCGTCCAGCAAGGAGGGGCCGCGCAGTTCACCGAAGGCCTTGGCCTTGTCGAAATAGGCCAGCGCTTCCTGGTCCGCCCCCACCTGATTGGCGAGATAAGCGATATCCAGTGGCGGGAAGGGCGCGAACGTGCCTGCGGCGAGATCGGCGAGAAAGCGCTTTTCGGCTTCGCCCTTGCGCTTCAGCACGACCAGCGCGCCGATGGCGCCGCGCTCCATGGTCGCGCGATCGGCGGCCGACGGCGCGGTGGCGGCGCCAAGATCGAAGGCGGCCAGAGCCTCTTCCTGGCGCTCCAAGGCCTGGAGCGCGAAAGCGCGGCGAGCGGCGACGTCATAGCTCAATTCGCCACGGAGCGGGGCGAGAGCGTCGAGCGCTTTCTGGGGTTGCTTCGCGACAAGATACGCATCCGCCAGCGAGAGGCGGGCATTCCGGATTTCCGCGGCGGGCAGCCCTCCCTCCTTCAGGGCGGCGGCGAAGTCCTGGGCGGCGAGGGTGGGGCGCGCGAGCTTCTGATAGGCATAGGCCCGCTGCATCAGCACCTGCGCCTTGCGCGGAACCTCCTTGAGGGCCTCGGTCGCGGCCTGGACGGCGTCGGCCGTGCGTCCCGCCGCCGACAAAGCCGTGATCAGTAGCAGCCGATAGGCTTCATCCTGCGGCGCGGCCGCAACAGCAGCGCGCGCCTCGGTGGCGGCGGCATCATATTGCTTGGCGGCGTAGGCCTTGTAGGCCTTATCCGCCGCCGCATAGGCGCGTTCGGCGGCCGTCGGCGCCGGAACGGCGGCCGTCGGCTTGGGGGCGCCCATATCAGGCGCGGCCGGCGGAGGGGCGAAGGTCGCAGCCGGAGGAGGGGGCGGCGGTGCAGCGGGTGCAGCAGGCGCTGGCTCAGGACCCGCCGGCGCAGGGGCCGTCAGTGCAGGAGCAGCAGCCGTCGGCGCAGGAGGGTCGGGCCGGACCGGCTCGGGCTGGGGCTCCGGCGCGGGGGGAGGGGGCGGTTTCAGGCGCTCAGCGATTTCAGCGGCGCGTTCTGCGAGTCTCGGGTCGGTGACGCCGAGCGCCTGCGCCTGCTGTACGGCCGCTTGCGCTTCCTGCAGGCGCCCGGCGGCGATGAGCACGTCGATCAGCAACAGGCGCCAGCGCACCACGTCCGGCGCGAGCGCCAGGGCGGAGCGGGCCTTGTCGGCGGCCTCGGCATAATCCCCGGCCGCGAAGGCCTTGTAGGCTTGGTCTGCCAGAGACCAGGCCGGGCCGTTGGCGTCGGGCTGCGCCAATGCAGGCGCACATCCCCCCATCGCCACCGCCAGGGCAAGCAATGACGCGCCGGCCCATCGGCGCAGACGCCGAACGGCCCGGGATGCGGCAGGGGAAGGAATCGCCACGATCATGGGACTGACCGTGGGCGAGCGCGGTTAATTGCCGGTTAAGGTTAACCCGGATTTTCAAAAGCAACGGCAAACGCTTAGAGCACGTTCCGATCTGATTGCATCGCATTCAGATCGGTAAAACGTTCTCTGCCACCAATTTTAGAGACTGATTCACCGATCAGGTTGATTCAACCTGATCGGATCAGGCTCTAGAATCGCCGGTCGCTGGCTTGGGTCCAGGATGGCCGCGCGATCCTCGCGGCCGGTGGCTCTGCACCTCCCTATGTCGGCGCAGTACCGCGTCAGGCGGATTCGGGGCGCCGGGTGGTCGCGGCGAGGCCTCCATCCACCAGCAATTCGGTGCCGGTGATATAGGACGCCCGGTCGGAGGCCAGGAACAGCGCGGCTTCCGCCACGTCGAAAGCGGTCCCCATGCGGCCCAGCGGGCATTGCGCCGCGCGCGCCGCCTTCATGGCCTCAAGGCCCGCCCCGCCATAGGAGGAGGCCACCGTCTTTTCGATGCGCGGCGTGTCGATGAGGCCGGGCACCACCGTGTTCGCGCGAATGCCGAACGGGGCATTCTCCACCGCCAGCAGGCGCAGATAATGGATGAGCGCCGCCTTGGTCGCGCCATAGGCGAGATGGGGGTAGCCCACTTCCCGCATGCCGGCGATGGACGAGGTGGCAAGGATCACGCCGCTGCCCTGCGCCCGCATGGCCGGGAGCACCTTGGTCGCCGCCACATGCAACGCCGTGAGGTTCGCGTCGCTGATGCGCCGCCAGTCGGCAGCGGATGTATCCATTGAGGGGCCAGCCTTGCCGATCCCCACGTTGAAATAGAGGATATCGACGCGCCCCTGTTCGGCCAGCACTGCCTCAAGGCAGGCGCCGAGCGCCACATCGTCCGCCACATCCACCGCGACCGCCGAGCCGGTGCCACCGTCTGCGATGATGAGGTCCAGAGTCTCCTGCGCGGCCGACAGGTCGCGGTCGGCCACCACCACATGGGCGCCCGCGCGCGCGAAAGCGACGCTCACCGCCTTGCCGATGCCCCACCCCGGTCCAATGGAGCCGCCGCCGAGCACGACGGCCACGCGATCACGAAGCTCACCCATCACTTTCGTCCTGACATCTCTCAATTCAGATGCCGCCGCGCGCGGCGGCGGTGGCGCGGACCCTTAGGGCCCGCGCCTGTTCCCGCACCTCACTCCTTGGGAAGCTTCGCGTCTTCGATGACGGTCTTCCACTTAGAGAGCTCGGAATTGACGTGCTTCGCGAGATCCTCGGGGGTGCCGCCCTCGATGATGCCGCCGCCGTCGCCGATGAACTTCACCATTTCCGGCTTCTTGAGCATGTCGTTCACCGCCGCGTTGATGCGTTGGATGATGGGCTTCGGCGTGCCGGCGGGAGCGAACAGGCCGAACCAGGCGGTGGCTTCGAACTTGGAGAGGTTCGCAGACTTGGTGGATTCCGCGATGGTCGGCACATCGGGCGCCAGGGGGGAGCGCTTCTGGGTGGTGACGGCGAGCGCCTTGACGCGGCCGTTGGTCACCTGGGGATAGGCCGAAGGCATGTTGTCGAACATGAGATCCGTCTGTCCCGAGACCACCGACATCAACGCGCCCGAGCTGCCCGGATAGGGAATGTGCGTCATCTGAACGCCGGTCTGCGCCTTGAACATCTCGCCCGACAAATGGGTCGAGGAGCCAATGCCGGACGAGGCGAAATTCAGCTTGTCGGGATTGGCCTTGGCGTAGGCGATCAACTCGTCCACCGAATTGACCGGGAGATCCTTGCGCACCACCAGGATGTTGGGGATCGAGTCGATCCAGACGATCGGCTCGAAATCCTTCACCGGGTCGTACTTGGCCGCAAGACTCAGATTCGGGGCGATACCGTGAGACGAAACCTGACCGAAGAACAGCGTGTAGCCGTCCGGCTTGGCATTGGCCGCCACGGTGGTGCCGAGGATGCCGCCCGCACCCGCGCGGTTCTCCACGATGACGGGTTTGCCCAGCTCTTGGGTCAGGCCTTCCGCGATCTTGCGTGCAAGGATGTCGGTGGCACCACCGGCCGAGTAGGGGACGATGATGGAGAGCGCGCGCGTCGGCCAACCGGGTTCCGGCTCAGCGGCGGCGGCGGGCCCTGCGAGGCTGGCGCCAAGAATGGCCGCCATAGCGTATTTGAAGCAACGGAACATCTGTTTCCCTCCCTGGATCGACTTGATTGAAGCTGCGTTGGCGCGCGCCTCAGGCGGCGCCGATGGTCATGCCTCCGCACACATAGAGAACCTGACCGGTCACGAAGCCGGACCCCTCAGACGCGAAGAAGCCCACGGCTTCAGCGACGTCCTCGCTGGTGCCCATGCGACGCACCGGAATCTTCTCCACGATGGCCTTGGTGCGGGGTGAATCGGGCGGGTTCACCGCCTCGAACAGGCTGGTGCGGATGGGCCCGGGGCCGATGGCATTCACCGTGATGCCGTATTGCCCGAGTTCCAGCGCCCAGGTGCGCGTCATGCCCAGCAGCCCCGCCTTGGTGGCGGCATAGGCGCTGCGCAATTCCTTGCCGAGCGCGGCCCGGCTGGAAATGTTGACGATGCGCCCGAGCCCCGCCGCCTTCATGGAGGGCAGGACCGCCTGCGCGCACAGGATGGGGGCCTTCAGATTGATGGTGGAGACCGCCTCCAGGCTGTCGGTGGTGGTCTCCTCCAGGCTCGCCGGATTGACGATGCCCGCATTGTTGACGAGCCGCGTC
>JASBUY010000216.1 GCA_030147645.1 Aquabacter sp.
GGTGGGGGAGACGGGCACCACTCTGTTCCGCCCGCCTTACACCCCGGTCGCGCTCGGCGCTCTGGCAGGCCATCATCGCGGCAAGGATTTCCGCGCCACGCGACCCACCCCGAGCCATGCCTGGGCGCGGGACAAGGGTGCGGTCTTCGTGGAAGCGGGCCTCTGGCTGCGCGCGCAATATTTCCCACGCGCCGGCGAAAGGGACTGGCTGGAGAGCGTGAACCGTGAGGTGACGGCAACCCGCACCGGCGTCGGCCTCATCGACGTCTCGACCTTCGGCAAGATCGATATCCAGGGGCCGGACGCCGCCGCCTTCCTCGACAAGGTCTATATCAACACCTTCTCCACCCTTCCGGTGGGCCGGGCACGCTATGGCGTCATGCTGCGCGAGGACGGGATCGTCATGGATGACGGCACCACCTCTCGCCTCGGCCCGGAGCACTTCCTGATGACCACCACCACGGCCAATGCCGCAAAGGTGTTTCAGCATCTGGAATTCTGCCTCCAGGTCCTGTGGCCGGACCTCGACGTCCAGATGGCCTCGGTCTCCGAGCAATGGGCGCAGATCTCCATCGCAGGCCCCCGCGCCCGCGCGGTCCTGGAACAGGTGGTGGACGGCCTCGATGTTTCCAACGCGGCGCTGCCCTTCATGGGCGTCGCCCAGGGGAGCGTGATGGGCGGTGTCCCGGCGCGCATCTTCCGCGTCTCCTTCTCGGGGGAATTGGGCTACGAGATTGCCGTTCCCGCCCGCCAGGGCACGCGCCTCGTGGAAGCGCTCATGGCGGCCGGCGCGCCCTACGACATCACGCCCTACGGCACCGAGGCGCTCGGCGTGATGCGCATCGAGAAGGGCCATGTCTCGGGCAACGAGCTGAACGGCCACACGGGGGCGCGTGACCTCGGGCTCGGGCGCATGGCCTCCACAAAGAAGGATTATGTGGGCCGCGTCCTGTCCCAGCGTCCCGCTTTCCTGGAAGCGGACCGGCCCTTGCTCGTGGGCTTCAAGCCGGTGGACCCCAAGGACCGGCTGCGGGCCGGCGCCCATTTCCTGCCCCATGGCCGCAGCGCGACCACGGCCAATGACGAGGGATACATGACCTCGGTCGCCTATTCGCCGACGCTCGGCCACTGGATCGGCCTCGGCCTCATCGCCCGCGGGCCGGAGCGCATCGGCGAGACGGTGCGGGCCTATGACCCGGTGCGCGGCGGCGACATTCCCGTCGAAATCTGCCATCCCGGCTTTGTCGATCCGGAAGGGGAGCGGTTGCGTGTCTGAGATCCTGTCCGACTTTCCGGTCACCGACCTCCTCCCCCCCGGCCGCCATGGGCGCAGCGAGGGCGAGGCGGGCGTCATCGCCGACCCGGTGACGCAGCTCGGCCTCGCTTTGGTGGTTGCCCGAAAGGGCAAGGCCGAGGAGGTGGCGCGGGCCGCGCTCGAGACCTTCGGCATCGCCCTTGTCGATGCGCCGAAAGTCAGCTTCGCGGGGGACGTGTCCTTTGTCGGCGTCGGCCCCGGCCGCTGGCTGGTGAGCGCCGCACCGGGCGGGGAAACGCTGCTCCAGCGCCTCGCGGAGCGCTTTTCCGACTGTGCCGCCATCACCGACCAGAGCGACGCCAATCTCGTGCTGGACCTCTATGGCCCGCAGGTGAGCGCCGCCCTTGAAAAGCTGGTGCCGCTGGACCTCCATCCGAGCGCCTTCGGGCCGGCGGATGCGGCGGCGACGCTTGTCGCGCTCATCCCGCTCACCTTCTGGCAATTGAATGACGCGCCCGCCTATCGCTTCGCGGTGCCGCGCTCCTTCGCGCCGGCTTTCCTGCGGGCTTTGGCAAGCGCAGCTGCGGCCTATGGGCTGGAGATGGCGGGGCCGCAGCGAGGTTGACGGCGGCGCGGCGCGCGCTGTCTTGCTTCGCCCGTTCCCTTTCGCTCCTTCCCCGAGTCGTCCCATGACCGCGCCCGATCGCCAGTTCATTCTCACCCTTTCCTGCCCCAACCGCCCCGGCATCGTGGCGCGGGTCTCGACCTTCCTGTTCGAGCAGGGCTGCAACATTCTGGAAGCCCAGCAATTCGATGACACGGAGAGCGGCCGCTTCTTCATGCGGGTGGTCTTCAATGTGGTGGAAGGGGACGCCGAGCTGACCGGCATCCGCGCGTCCTTCTCACCCGTCGCGGAGGGGCTCGGCCTCACCTGGCAGATCCGGGATCGCGCCGAGAAGCGGAGCGTCCTGCTGCTGGTCTCCAAATTCGACCATTGCCTCGCCGATCTGCTCTATCGCTGGCGGATCGGGGAAATCCCCATGGAGATTTCCGGCATCATCTCGAACTATCCGCGCGACACCTATGCCCATCTCGATTTCTCGGACATCCCTTTCCACTACCTCCCGGTGACCAAGGCCACCAAGCTGGAGCAGGAAGCGGAGATCTGGCGCATCTTCAAGGAGTCCGGCTCGGAATTGGCGGTGCTGGCGCGCTACATGCAGGTGCTCTCCGACGGTCTCTCGGCCAAGCTCAGCGGGCGCTGCATCAACATCCACCATTCCTTCCTGCCCGGCTTCAAGGGCGCCAAGCCCTATCATCAGGCCCATGCCCGGGGCGTGAAGCTCATGGGCGCCACCTCCCATTTCGTGACCTCGGACCTCGATGAAGGGCCGATCATCGAGCAGGACGTGGAGCGCATCTCCCACCAGGACACGCCCGAGGATCTGGTGCGCAAAGGCCGGGATATCGAGCGGCGCGTGCTCGCGCGCGCCATCTCCTGGTATCTGGAGGATCGGGTCCTGCCGAACGGCAGCAAGACGGTGGTCTTCCGCGACTGACGGGCACAGGCGGCGAACCATCCTCCTTCCCTTGCGTTATCGCCAAGAGACGCAATCGAAGGAGGCCCCATGTCCCGTTCCATGACCTTGATGCTCGGCGCCGTCATTCTCGTGCTCGCAGTGGGTTCGGCTGTGATGTTTTCCGGGCGGGGAACACCGGAAATGACCGAGACGGCTCCGGCCAACGTGCCCGCCGCCCCGGCGGCGCCCGCTTCGCCGGCCAATCCCGGCTCGCCCACGAGCCCGACCAATCCGGCGCAGTGAGCCCAAAGGCGCGCTCCTTCGGGAGCGCGCCTTGCTGCATACAAGCCGCATATTTCTGATTACTTTTTAGGCTTATAGATTATTTCGCGTGCATTTTTGAGACATGCGCCAGACCGCTCCGCCAGAGCCAGATTCATCTGAAGTGGCAATTTTTATTTCAACTACAGAGACATACCGATTTTCTCGGCGGCCCGGCCAAATGGCGCGGTTCCTGCTACCGGCTCATGACGGCCCGCTTTCGGGCGACCGGCAGGTATTTCAGGAGTTGCCATGGACACGCTCGCTTCCCTTCTGGCCGCCCACCGCTCGGGAGAGCGCACGCCAAGCGAGACCGTCCGGGAAACCTATCGCCGCATCGCCGCCCATGACGACCCCGCCCTCTTCATCACCCTTCGCCCGGAAGCGGACCTTCTGTCCGAGGCGGCCGCGCTGGAGGCCGGCGGCAGCCGCGACTTGCCGCTCTATGGCATCCCCGTCGCCATCAAGGACAATATCGACGTCAAGGACGTGCCCACCACCGCCGCCTGCCCGGCCTTCGCCTATGTGCCGGCCGAGGACGCGACCGTGGTCGCCCGCCTGCGCGCGGCGGGCGCGCTAATCGTCGGCAAGACCAATCTCGATCAGTTCGCGACCGGCCTGGTGGGCACGCGCTCGCCCTATGGTATCCCGCGCAACGCCT
>JASBUY010000173.1 GCA_030147645.1 Aquabacter sp.
CTTCAATTTCCTTGATGATCTCGGCGCGCCCATCGCGCTGAAGGCCCTGCCGAAGCCGGTGGTGGACGCCGCTACCATCCGCGACCTGTTCGTGCGGATCCAGGACGAGGAGCGCAAGGTCTCCGGCCACATCTATGAGGCCATCGACCTGGCCCGCGCCGAGCACAGCTTCGAGACCGACCAGTTCCTCCAGTGGTTCGCAGCGGAGCAGCACGAGGAAGAGAAGCTGTGCCGCCAGATCCTCGACCGGATCGACCTGATCGGCGAAGGCCCCAACTCCAAATATTTCGTGGACAAGGAATTGGCGGCCCTCGCCACGGCGGGCTGAGCGGCGCTTACCACCATGCGAAGGCCGGGCGGCACGAGTCGCCCGGCCTTTTTCTTTTAAAGCGGGGTTCGGGCGCGGATGGCGGCGGCAAGCGTGCCTTCGTCCAGATAGTCCAGTTCGCCGCCCACCGGCACGCCTTGGGCGAGACGGGTGACTGTGACGCCGGACCCGCGCAGCAGATCGGTGAGATAATGGGCCGTGGTCTGGCCATCGACCGTGGCCCCGAGCGCTAGGATGACCTCGCGCACGCCTTCGCGCGGCACGCGCTCCGCAAGACTTGCTATGTTGAGATCATTGGGTCCGACCCCGTCCAGCGGCGAGAGCACGCCGCCAAGGACGTGATAGCGCGCCCTCAAGACGCCGGAACGCTCCAGCGCCCAAAGATCCGAAACGTCCGCCACCACGACAAGGGTTCCGGCCTCGCGCTCGGGATCGGTGCAGACCGTGCAGGGGTCGCAGACATCGAGGTTTCCGCAGACCCGGCACTCGACAATCTTGCCCAGCACCTCTCCAAGGGCGGAAGAAAGCGGCGACATCAATGTTTCGCGCTTCTTGATGAGGTGCAGGGCCGCCCGTCGCGCGGAACGCGGGCCGAGGCCCGGCAAGCGCGCAAGAAGCTGAATGAGGCGTTCGATCTCGGGGCCGGCGACGGCGCGGGGCATGCAGCGACACTCGCAAGGGAATGCACGGCTTTAACGCGCCCCGCCGCCGCGCGCCAGACCGGGCAGGGTGAGACCGCGCCGCAAGTAGCGCCGCTGAGACTCACAGCACCGGATACGCTTAAGTTTCAATCATTGTGGCACCTTATTGAGCTGTATCATTGCTCACAGTGCGATCACTTGATACATAATTTGGCATACCAGACGCTCCCCGGCGCCGCCCCGTGAGGGCCTCATGCCCCGTTTCTCTCATCATTCCTCACGCGCCTTTTTCGAGGGCGGACTGCAATTTCTTCGGCGCTTCCGCCCCACCCTTGCTCCCGTCCCGCCCATCGACTGGATTCGCGCGGGGCTCGGCGCGCTGTTCGGCTTGACGCTGACGGGCCTCGCCACCCGCATGGCGCTCGGCCCGACGCCCTCTCTACCGCTGCTGATCGCCCCCATGGGGGCTTCGTCCGTCCTGCTTTTCGCCGTGCCCTCCAGCCCCCGTGCCCAGCCTTGGTCCATCATGGGCGGAACTCTCGTTGCGGGTCTGGTGGGCGTGACCATGGCGCGCCTCGTGGGCGATCCCGTGCTTGCAGCGGCCCTGGCCTGCGCGCTGGCCATAGGGGTGATGCTGGCTTTGCGCTGCCTGCATCCGCCGAGCGGCGCGGTGGCGCTCACCGTGGTTCTGGGCGGGCCCGCGGTTCAGGCGGCCGGCTATGGCTTCGTCCTCTCGCCCGTCCTGCTCAATTCCGCCCTGCTGCTGGCGAGCGCCCTGGCCTTCAATGCCCTCATGGGTCGCCCCTATCCCGCACCCGCCGCCGCGCCCGCGCGTGCCTCGGCCGACCCGGCGCCGCTGGGGCGCCTCGGCTTCTCGGCGGCCGACCTCGACGCTGCCTTGAAACAATATGACCGCCTGCTGGACGTGAGCCGCGCGGACCTCGAGTAGGTGCTGCGCCTCGCCGAGGTGCGCGCATATGCGCGGCGCTCGGGACGCACCTTGTGCGCCGATATCATGACGCGCGACGTGCTGGCGGTGGCGCCGGAAACCTCCATGCGCGAGGCGCTCACGCTGTTGCGGGCCCATCATGTGAAGGCGCTCCCCGTGACCACGGAAGACGCGCGCGTGCTCGGCGTCGTCACCCAGACCGACCTCTTGGACAAGGCCAACTGGGGCGCCAAGGGACCTTATGTCACTTTGGGCCAGCGGCTGCGCCATGTGGTGCGGCTCGCCGGGGCGCCGCAAGGTTCGGTTCAGGAGATCATGACGTCTCCCGTGCGCTCTGTGCGGCCGGACACCCCGGCCGCCGACCTCGTGCCGCTCATGTCGGACGGCGGGCTGCACGCCATGCCGGTGGTTGACGCGAACGGGCAGCTTGCAGGTATCGTCACGCAGTCGGACCTGATCGCCGCTTTGTTCCAGGACCTGTGCGCAGCCACCGACGCTCCTGACTTGTCACGAGAGGATGCCGCCCATGACGACGCCCGTATCCCTGGATGAGGCGGCGCTGCGTGCCCATCTCGACGCCTTCTATGCCAAGGTGAGGCGCGATCCCGACCTCGGCCCCGTCTTCGCGGCGGCGGTGGAGGATTGGCCCGCCCATATGGACGTGCTGACCGATTTCTGGTGCACGGTGGCGTTGCGCACGCCACGCTACAAAGGCAATCCGCTCGCCGTTCACAAAGCGCTGCCCTTGCCGCCGGGCGCGTTCCGGGACCTGTTCCCGCTCTGGCTCGGCCTGTGGCGGGAGACGGCCCGCGAACGCTTCGCGCCGGAGGACGCGGCCCTTCTCATTGAGAAAGCGGAGCGCATCGCGCAGAGCCTCCAGGCCGGGATCCTGTTCGATCCCGCCGCGCTCAGAAGAGCTTGAGGCCGGGGGGAATCGGCAGCCCGCCGGTGAGCGAGGACATCTTCTCCTGCATCACCCGCTCGGCCTTGGCGCGAGCGTCGGCGAGGGCAGCTACCAGCAGATCTTCCAAGATCTCGCCCTCTTCCGCCTTCAGGAGGCTCGGATCAATGCGCACGGCCTTGGTCTCGCCCTTGGCGGTGGTGCGCACGCTCACGAGCCCGCCGCCGGACGCACCTTCCACCTCGATGGAGTCCAGTTCGGACTGCATCTGCTGCATGCGCTCCTGAAGCTCCTTGGCCTGCTTCATCATCCCCATCAGGTCGCGCATGGCTTCATCTCTCCCGTCATGGCGCGCGGCCGCGTCAGGCGCCGCGCGAAAATGCTTTAGTATTCCAGTTCGTCGTCGGCG
>JASBUY010000235.1 GCA_030147645.1 Aquabacter sp.
TGCTCGCCTTCGTGGGCGGGCTCTCGGCCGCCACCGCCATGGTGATCGTGGAGACGGTGGCGCTCGCCATCCTGATTTCCAACGACCTCGTCATGCCGGTCATCCTGCGCCGGCGCGCGGCGCGGGGCGAGAATTTCCAGGGGCCGCACGATATGGCCGGCGTGCTGCTGTTCGTGCGGCGCGCGGCGATCTTCGTCATCCTGTTCCTGACCTATCTCTATTACCGCACCACGGGCGACGTGCAGCTCGCCCAGATCGGCCTGCTCTCGTTTGCCGCCATCGCACAGGTCGGCCCGGCTTTCGCCGCCGGGCTCATCTGGCGGCGCGCCACGGCGCGCGGAGCCATCGCCGGCATCCTGGTGGGCACGCTGGTCTGGGCCTATACGCTGCTGCTGCCGACGCTCGCGGATGCGGGGCTCGTGCCCGCTTATATCGTCGAGCAGGGGCCGTTCGGGCTCGCTTTCCTGCGCCCCGGCCATCTGCTCGGCATTTCCGCCGGGCCGCTCGCCCATGGCGTTGCCTGGAGTCTGGGCCTCAACACGCTGCTGCTGGTGGTGGTCTCCCTGCTGACCCGGCCGAGCGCCATCGAGCAGGTGCAGGCGGGGCTGTTCATCCCCGCTACCACGGCGGCGCCGCTCCCCACCTTCCGGCGCTGGCGCTCGGCGGTCACCGTGGAGGAATTGATCACCACGGTGGCGCGCTATCTCGGTGCGCAGCGCACCCGCTCCGCCTTCGAGGCCTTCGCCATCGACCGGGGCCTGCGGCTCGATCCGCGCCACGAGGCCGACGCGCAATTGGTGCGCTATGCCGAGCATCTGCTGGCGTCCGCCATCGGCGCGGCCTCCTCGCGCCTCGTCCTGTCGCTGCTGCTCCGAAAGAGAACCGTCTCCACCAAGGCGGCGCTGCGCCTGCTGGACGATGCATCGGCGGCCATCCAGTACAATCGCGAACTGCTCCAGACCGCCATCGACCATGTGGGCCAGGGCATCGCGGTGTTCGACCGTGAGCTGCATCTCGTGTGCTGGAACCGGCAATTCGGCGAGATGCTGGACCTGCCGCCGGAATGCTATGCGGTGGGCGTGCCGCTGGAGGAAATCCTCGCCGGCGCCCAGGCCGCGCCCGAGGACGGGCCGCTGGACGTGACGGCGCGCCTCGCGCGCTATGCCCATGGCGGCCCGGCCGGCCAGGAGCGGCTGCGCCACGCTTCCGCCACCATCGAGGCCCGTTCCGACCCCTTGCCGGACGGCGGCATCGTCGTGACCTTCACCGACATTTCGGCGTCCGTGAATGCCGAAATGGCGCTGGAGCGCGCCAACGAGACGCTGGAGCGGCGCGTGCGCGAGCGCACCGACGAACTGGAGCGCCTCAACCGCGCCCTGGAGCGCGCCCGCGCAGTCGCGGACGAGGCCAATGTCTCCAAGACGCGCTTCCTCGCCGCGGCGAGCCACGACATCCTTCAGCCGCTCAATGCCGCGCGGCTCTATGTGACGAGCCTTGTGGAGCGCACGCCGTCGGGCGACGAGGCGCGGCTCGCCACCAATATCGATTCCTCGCTGGAGGCCGTGGAGGAAATCCTCTCCGCCTTGCTCGACATCTCCCGCCTCGACAGCGGCGCCATGCGCCCGGACATCGCGCCCTTCCGCATCAAGGATGTGCTGACGCAGCTGGAGACCGAATTCGCGCCGCTGGCGGCGGAGAAGGCGCTGAAGCTGACCTTCGTCCCGTGCAGCCTCGCGGTGCGCACCGACCGCCGCCTGCTGCGCCGCCTGCTCCAGAACCTCATCTCCAACGCCATCAAATACACCCCCTCGGGCCGCGTCCTGGTGGGCTGCCGGCGGCGGCGCGGCAAGCTGCGGGTGGAGGTGCTGGACACCGGCATGGGCATTCCGCGCTCCAAGCAGAAGGTGGTGTTCCAGGAATTCCAGCGCCTCGACCAGGGCGCGCGCGAGGCGCGCGGGCTGGGGCTCGGCCTGTCCATCGTCGAGCGCATCGCCCGCGTGCTGGAGCATCCGGTCGTGCTGCAATCGACCCCCGGCAAGGGCACGCGCTTCACCGTGGAACTGCCGGTGGCGGTGGGCCTGCCGGAGGCGGTGGCCGTGCCGGCGGGCGGGGGAGCCGCGGGCGCCTCGCTCCAGGGGCTGGTCATCCTCGCGCTCGACAATGAGCCCGCCATCCTGGAGGGGATGGAACTGCTGCTCACGGGCTGGGGCTGCACGGTCATGAAGGCCCAGGACCCGGCGAGCGCGCTGCGCGAGGTGCGCGCGCGCAAGCTGAAGCCGGACGTGATCCTCGCGGATTATCATCTCGATGGCGGCCACGGCATCGAGGCGGTGGCGAACCTGCGCTGGAAGCTCGGAGCGCTGCCCGCCGTCCTCATCACCGCCGACCGGACCCGAAAAGTGCGCGACGCGGCGCTCGCGGCCGACATGGACATTCTCCACAAGCCGCTCAAACCCGCCGCTTTGCGCGCCGTGCTCGCCCAGCGCCGCATGTCCCGCCCCGCCGCCGAGTGAACATCCACAGGGGCGCATGGGGAACGCGCGGTGTCCGTGCGTTCAAGGTTAATGGCTAAAAATTCAATAGAATCAAATTCTTGTCCCGTTCCGTGACGGCTGGATGATGCCGAGTGTTGCCGGCCCCGTCCAAGCCTTGGGATGATCCCGGTTCGTCCCCATCGTCGCCAAATAATCGCCCCGATCTCCCGCGAGCCTTCGCTCGTCTTTTCCGGCGGCCTTTGGTGCTTTCTCAAGCCTTTCCAAAGTAAAGCCCCCTGGAAGGGACGCGGTGAGAGCGTAAACTCTTTATTAACCATGTCGGAGACCGCCATGACATTCACGATCAGTGTTCCGGTGTTCCCGATGCGGAAGGAAGTCGAGGCGCGCCGCAGCAAGATCTACGGTTCCGGGCCGGCAAACCCGGCGCCGCGCCACCGCTCGCGCGATGCGGAGGGCTTCCTCGAGCTGGAACTCCTGCCCCTGGAGCAGTTGGACCGCGTGCCCAGCACGCGCCATCGCCAGCGCAAGGGCTGACGCCTCCGTGCAGGGCGGTCGCATGGCGCCGCCCCGCGCGATCCGGTAAGGTTCGCCCGCCTTGCCGAACGGAGCCGTGATGCCTGAGCCCATGACCGACGCCCCCGACACCCATTTCGGCTACCGCACCGTGCCCTTGTCCGAGAAGCAGGGGATGGTGGACGATGTGTTCCACAAGGTGGCGCGGCGCTACGACATCATGAACGACCTGATGTCGGCGGGCCTGCACCGCGTGTGGAAGGACGCGCTGGTCTCAAAAGTCCGCCCGCCCCAGGGGGAACGGGCCTTCCGCCATCTGGATCTTGCCGGCGGCACCGGCGATGTGGCCTTCCGCGTGGTGCGCGCGGGCGGGTCGGGCACAAGCTCCGTGGTGGCCGATATCAATACCGACATGCTGGAGGTCGGCCGCGAGCGCGCCCGCAAAGCGGGGCTCGATGCACGCGTGGAGTTCGTCGAGGCCAATGCCGAGGACCTGCCGTTCGCGGATGGGAGCTTCGATGTCGCCACCATCGCCTTCGGCATCCGCAACGTGCCGCGCATTCCCGTGGCGCTGAAGGAGATGCGCCGCGTGGTGAAGCCGGGCGGGCGGGTGCTCGTGCTGGAATTCTCGCAGGTGGACGTGCCGTTCCTGGACAAGCTCTACGAGGCCTATTCCTTCAAGGTCATC
>JASBUY010000021.1 GCA_030147645.1 Aquabacter sp.
ATCGCCATCCGTATCGATGAGGGCGGAGTCGATTCCGTCCATGGACGTGCCGCTCATGAGCCCCAGTGCGCGCATGACTCAGCGTGCCCGGCACAGGAGCGCGCGGGCGGCACGCGCACTTAAACGTGGCGCGGGCCCCTCGAATGGCTTAGTCAGCAAGCGCTTTCCCACCGTTGGCATCCGAGTTCGATATGAGTGATTTTCGTTCCGACCTTCTGCGCACGCTCGATGAGCGCGGCTACATCCATCAATGCTCCGACCCCGAGGGCCTTGACCGGAAGGCACTCGAAGGACCGATCACCGCTTATATCGGCTTCGACGCCACCGCATCCAGCCTGCATGCGGGGCATCTGCTCTCCATCATGATGCTGCGCACGCTCCAGCGCACGGGGCACAATCCTATCGCGCTGATGGGCGGCGGGACCACCAAGATCGGCGACCCGTCCGGCAAGGACGAGGCGCGCAAGATGCTGACCGACCAGCAGATTGCGGACAATATCGCCTCCATCCGCAAGGTTTTCGCGCAGTTCCTGGACTTTTCCGCCGGCGCGCGCATGGCGAACAATGCCGACTGGCTCGACGAGCTGAAATATATTCCCCTCCTGCGCGAGGTGGGTCCGCACTTCACCATCAACCGCATGATGACGTTTGATTCGGTGAAGCTGCGGCTGGAACGCGAACAGCCGCTCACCTTCCTCGAATTCAACTACATGATTCTCCAGGCCTACGACTTCGTGGAGCTGGCCAAGCGTCACGGCTGCGTGCTGCAGATGGGCGGCTCGGATCAGTGGGGAAATATGGTCACCGGCATGGAGCTGGGCCGGCGCATGCACGGCCTCGATCTTGATGCCCTCACCACGCCCCTCCTCACCACCGCCTCGGGCGCCAAAATGGGCAAGACCGCCGGCGGTGCGGTCTGGCTCGATGCCGATCTGCTGGCGCCCTACGAATATTGGCAATATTGGCGCAATGCCGACGACAAGGACGTGGTCCGCTTCCTGAAGCTGTTCACCGAATTGCCGCTGGACGAAATCGCCCGCCTCGGGGCGCTTGAGGGCCAGGAGATCAACCTCGCCAAGGAGGTTTTGGCCACCGAAGCGACGGCGCTGCTCCATGGCCGGACGGCGGCAGAGGCGGCGAAGGCCACCGCACGTCAGACCTTCGAGGATGGTGCACTGGACATGAACCTGCCCACCGTGGACGTCCCCGCGGCGCAGCTTGTGGCGGGAGTCGCCATCGCGAACGCTTTCGTCACCGCCGGGCTCGTCGCCACCACCAGCGAGGCGCGGCGCCAGATCAAGGGCGGCGGGCTGAAGGTCAACGATGCGACGGTGAGCGACGAGAAGGCGGTTCTAACCTCTGCCGATCTCACCGAAGCGGGTGTTATCAAACTCTCGCTGGGCAAGAAGAAGCACATCCTCCTGCGCCCGCTCGATTAATGCCGGATCCGGCCCTGCCGGAGTGGTTGGCCAATCCGCCGCCAAATCCTTGATGGAGACCGCGTTCCGATCTGAGCGCCGTGCGGTCAGATCGGAACATGGTCCAGCGCATTCCGGCAGCGAGCGGGAAACCGGCGCTATTGCGCCGGCGCCGGGGGCGCGACGCTCTGGTCGCGGAATTCAAACATCTTGCGCAGGAAGCCCGGCGCCACCGCCGACAATGTATTGACCGTGAGGCGCGGCCCGCTCAGCGGCCCGACAATCTCAAATGTCACGCCCAGCAGTCCCTCATTCGGCCCGCCGCCGAGCAGCATGCCGATGATGGGCAGCTTGGAGAACAGGTTGTTGAGGCCGTAGGCGGGAACATAGGTGCCGCGCAGCGCCAGCCATTCGGCCGCGAAATCGATGGTTCCATCGACGGTCGCTCCCGCCACCGGGCCGTAAATGGCGCCGTCCTTGATGGTGACGGACCCCGGCGTGCGGGTGAACTTCGCCTGCGCCTTCTGGAAGGCGGCGGTGCCCGGCTCCGAGCGGCCGGAGGAATCGCGCGCCGCGGAGGCCAGAATGTCGAGGCCGGGCTCGCCGCGCAGCACGAAATCCCGCAAGCTGATTGACCCTTCCTGCGCCGGCGCGTCGCTGCGCGGCGGGTCCAGCGTCACCCAAAGATCGCCCTTGTCCACCTTGTTGTAGACATCAAGGAAACGCAGCAGCGCCCCCGCGTCGGACGTGGTCACCACAAGCTGGCGCTTGCCCTGGACGGGGCGCATGTCGCCCGCCACGGTGCCGCTTTGTCCGGCGCGGGCGGCCAGCGCGAAGGACCGGATTTCGGTGCCCCGGCGACCCACCGAAAGCTCAAATTGGCGCAGCACTTCGCCATTGTTGCCCGTGAGCGCGCCGACGGAGGCGGTGACGTCCACGTCCTGATTGCGCGGCTTCGGCCCGTTCTTGGGCGGCGCGGTATTGCCCGTTCCGACCATGCCTTTCATGATTCCGCGGGCATCCACCACATCCCCGGTGATCTTCACCTTGAGCACGTCCCCGCCCCGATTGGCGGTGAGGCTGGCTTTGTCGCCATCGCTCAATTGGAAGGTCGGAAAATTTGCCGAGAGGATGTCGCCGGAATCGGCCAGTTCGATGGAGCCTTTGATGAGGGTTCCGGAGCCGTCCAGAACCAGATCGTTGATCCGCACCGTTTTTCCCGCGTCGGTCGATGCGAAGCGGGCCTTGAGCGGTTTGCCCGCCGGCTTGGTCAGGCCGGGAACGAGGTCGTTGATGCGCGCGCCCGTCAGGTCCAGTTCAATGTTGGCCTTGGTCACCTGATTGTCCGTGGTGCCCACAACGCGGGCCAGAACCGGGCCGGTAACGGCCGGCAGATTGACCCCCAGTTTGGCGCGCGAGGCATCGTCCAGCGTCGCATTCACCCGCACGCTGGCGTCCGCAATGTCCTTCTTCTTCTCATATTCGAAGCTCATGGGTGCGCCCGCGATGCGCCCATCGCCCCGCAGCAGGATGCCGGCCGGCGTGGCGAATGCCGCAACGGTCGCGCCTTCCAGGCGGTGATCGCCGAAAATGTCGTCCACGCCGAAATCGGTCAGCGTCGCTTCCACCGAATAGTCTGTGTCCTTCGGGTCCTGCACTTTGCGGAAATGGATATTGATCTGCACCAGAGCGGAGAGCTTGCCGCGCGTGGTCGACGGGTCATAAGCCGTGCCGGTCGGCCCCTTTAGAGCGTCCATGCCGAGGATTTCGATGCCCGCATCGGCGGGGCCGTTGATCTTGACCTGGATCTGCGCCTTCGGCTCGCGCGGGAAGTAATCCGCCATCAGGAACGCACCGTCGGTCAAGGCGAGACGGCGATTTTGCGGGGTGACAACCACGCTCTCGGGCATGTCGGCGCGTACGCTCCGCCCGGTTACCACCACCGCGAGGCGCGCATCGCGCAGCGGCGGCAAGCCCTTCATCGCGTTGATCTTGAATCCCGTCCCTGTGAGTTCGAGGTGCACGGCATCGACCGGCAGCGGCACCTCGCGCTGGCCGATCAGTTCCAGCGGCATGTTCACGTTGATGCGCACAGAATCCACGGTGCCCGCGGAGACGTTCTGGATCACGTATTCCCGGGCGGGAGGCGCGATGGAGACCGGCCAGAAGCGGTGCACGGTGGAAGCAGGCATGGGCGTTCCGCTCGCTTCCAACCGGATCGCGGGCATCGGAATGCCGAAATCCACGAGCCCGGAAAAGGCGAGCGAGCCCGCAGCGCTGGTCAGCTGTCCCTTCTCGAAGGTGAGCTGCTTTGTCGGCGGATTATAGCGCCCCCGAATCGCAACCTGATCGACCACCAGCGGCGGGTCGGGCATTTCCGGGCCCGCAAAAATCACCTGCTGCTGGCGGATGCGATAGGTCCAGTCATCACCGAACCGGGCGGGAATATCGATCTCGCCCAGAAGCGCCACGCGGTTCTCGTTCTTTACCGCTTCCAGAGGCGTGATGACGATGGCGCGCCGGCCCGGGTCCAGCGTCAGGCCGATCCGCAGATAATCCAGCGTGAAGCGCTCCAGCACTTCCTCGCCATTGCCGATCTGGCCCGCTCCGAAATTGATGCTGGCGGAGGCATCCAGAACCTCGCCGTCCACATTCATGCGCGCATTCACCTCGGCGGCGAGCGGCATGTCCATGTAGAAGCGCTTCCAATC
>JASBUY010000248.1 GCA_030147645.1 Aquabacter sp.
GACCAATCCGAAGGCCGACGTTCCCGGAACAGCCATGGCGTTCGCCGGCATTCCGAAGGAGATGGAGCGCGCCGACCTCATCGCCTATCTGAATTCGCTCTCTAAAGATCCCAAGCCCCTGCCGACCGCGACCGCCGCTGCGCCTGCGGACAAGCCGGCGGGCGCCGCGCCGGCCGCCGAGAAGCCCCAGCCGGCCGCGCCTGCGGCTCCGCCCACCGGGGATGCGGGGCAGTCGACCGCGCCGAAATGAGACGGGTCGCCGGCGGCGGCGCGTGCAAGCGAAATCTGTGATAGGGGCCGGCCTTGCGCCGGCCCTTTGCTTTTGGGGAGCGGGCGGCGTTTTCACCTGAAATTGCGCGCTTTTGCCAAGCACGCCATTTTTCTGCCGTCGCCTCAGGGGTCATTATCGGCTATGGCGCATAACCTGCCGCGCCGTTCATCCGGAGCCCGTTGATGCGTCTGACGCTCTGCCGCCTTGCCCTCGCCCTGGCCGTCCTCCCGGGACTTCTGCCGGGGGCCTCGCCGGCCACGGCGCAGCAGCAGGCGCCTGCGGCTCCCGAGGCGGCGCCTGCCGCTCCGGCCGCCGCACCCTTCCGGCACGCCACATCCTTGCTGGGCACGCCAAAATATCCCGCCGATTTCAAGCATTTCGACTATGTGAACCCGCAGGCGCCCAAAGGCGGGCTGGTGCGCTTCGCGGAATCCGGAACCTTCGACAGTTTCAACGCCATCATTCCGCGCGGCGCCGTCGCCTCGGGCATCGGGCTCATCTACGACACGCTGACGACCCAGTCCCGAGACGAGGTGGCGACGGCTTATGGCCTTATTGCCGAGGGTCTGTCCTATCCGGACGACTTTTCCTCGGTCACCTATCGCCTGCGCCAGGACGCGCGGTGGCATGATGGCACGCCCATCACCCCCGACGATGTGGTGTGGTCCTTCGATGTGATCACCAAGAACAGCCCCGGCCAAGCCTTCTATTATCGCCACGTGAAGGACGTGGAGAAGACCGGCGAGCGCGAGGTGACCTTCACCTTCGACCAGGGCGGAAACCGCGAGCTTCCTCAGATCGTCGGCGAGATGATGGTGCTGCCCAAGCATTGGTGGACCGGGACCGACGGCGCCGGGCGCAAGCGCGACATCAGTCAGGGAACGCTCGAGCCCCCGCTCGGCTCCGGCGCCTATCGCGTCAAATCCTTCGTCCCGGGCCGCACGGTGAGCTACGAGCGCGTGAAGGATTATTGGGGCAAGGACCTGCCCGTGAATGTCGGGTCCAACAATTTCGATGAGATCCGCTACGAATATTTCCGCGACGACACCGTGGAGCTGGAGGCTTTCAAGGCCGACCAGTATGATTTCCGCGTCGAGACCTCCGCGAAGAACTGGGCGACGGCCTATGACTTCCCTGCCAAGGCCGAGGGCCGCGTGGTCCTGGAGACGTTCGAGAACAAATCCTCCGGGGTCATGCAGGCTTTCGTTCCGAACCTGCGGCGCGCCAAGTTCCAGGATCAGCGGGTGCGCCGCGCGCTGAATTATGCGCTCGATTTCGAGGGCATGAACCGCACGCTCTTCTTCGACCAATATACCCGCATCAACAGCTATTTTTCCGGCACGGAACTCGCATCCTCCGGTACCCCCAAGGGGCTTGAGCTGGAGATCCTCAATACGGTGAAGGACAAGGTGCCGGCCGAGGTCTTCACCAAGGCCTACAGCAATCCGACCAATCCCTCCGAGGACGCCCGCCGCGCCAATCTGCGCGCCGCCTTCGACCTGCTGAAGCAGGCCGGCTACCAGGTGAAGGGCAAGCAATTGGTGGATGCGAAAGGCGAGCCCTTCACCATCGAGATCCTCATCAATGCCCCGGCCTTCGAGCGCGTCGCCCTGTTCTACAAGCCGGGCCTGGAGCGCTTGGGCATCGCGGTGTCCGTGCGGATGGTGGATTCCTCGCAATATATCAACCGCGTGCGGGCGCGGGACTTCGACATGATCATCGCCGCCTGGGGCCAGTCCCTCTCGCCCGGAAATGAGCAGCGCGATTTCTGGGGCTCGGAGAGCGCCAAGCGGGACGGCTCGCGCAACTATGCCGGCATCTCGAACCCCGCCGTGGATGCACTGATCGACAAAGTCATCTATGCCCGCACGCGCGAGGAATTGGTGGCCTCCACCCATGCCCTCGACCGGGTGCTGCTGTGGAACGACTATGTCATTCCCGCCTGGACGCTGCGCTTCACCCGCACGGCGCGCTGGGATCGTTTCGCCCGGCCCGCCAAGCTCCCGCAATACAGCTATGAATTCCCGACCATCTGGTGGTGGGATGCGGCCAAGGCCGCGAAGATCGGGACGCCGCCGCAATGAGCGGGATGTCGCTTCCGCGGCGCACCGTCCTGAAGATTGCGGCCGGGCTCGGCGCCTGCGCGTTCCAGCCCGGCTTCGTCGTCTCCGCGCGCGCTCAAGGGGCTGAGGGAGAGCGCCACGGTCTCTCCGCCTTCGGGGATTTGAAATACCCCGCCGATTTCACCCATTTCGACTATGTGAATCCGGCTGCGCCCAAGGGCGGAATTTTTTCCCTGATCGGCCCCACCGCCGCCTTCAACCAATCCTTCCAGACCTTCAACTCGCTGAACGGCTATATTTTGCGCGGCGACGGCGCGCAGGGGCT
Source organism: Aquabacter sp. (assembly GCA_030147645.1). Lineage (GTDB taxonomy): Bacteria > Pseudomonadota > Alphaproteobacteria > Rhizobiales > Xanthobacteraceae > Aquabacter. Next base: position 2,660 of record JASBUY010000248.1, read on the forward strand.
GGCGCTTATTTTCGACAGCCTCATGGCTTCCGCCGCCGACGAGCCGGACTCGGTCTATGGCTTGGTGGCAGCGGGTGTCACGATCTCGCCGGACGGGCAGACCTATCGCTTCCGCCTGCGCCCCGAGGCGCGCTTCCATGATGGCACGCCGCTCACGGCCGAGGACGCGGCCTTCTCGCTCAACCTGCTGAAGGCCGAGGGCCATCCCCAGATCCGCCAGGGTCTTCAGACCTTCATCGGCGCCGAGGCGGAGGGGCCCGGCACGCTGGTGGCGCGGTTCACGGCGGACAAGCCGCGCGATGTGCCGCTGTTCCTCGCCAGCCTGCCGCTCTTTTCGAAGGCTTATTACGGCACCCACAAATTCAGCGAATCCACCCTCGACCCCCCGCTCGGCTCCGGCCCCTACCGGATCGGCCGCTTCGAGGTGGGGCGGTTCGTGGAATATGAGCGGGCGACGGGCTATTGGGCCAAGGACCTGCCCGTCAATCGCGGCCGGTACAATTTCGATACGGTCCGCTACGAATATTTCCGCGACCGGGAGGTGGGGTTCGAGGCGTTCAAGGCCCGGGCTTATCTCTATCGCCAGGAATTCACCTCCCGGGCCTGGGCCACCCAATATGACTTCCCCGCAGTCGCGGATGGGCGCGTGAAGCGCGAAGTCATGCCGGACCATACCCCGTCCGGTGCGCAAGGTTGGTTTTTCAACACGCGCAGGCCGAAGTTTTCCGACCGCAAGGTGCGCGAGGCGATCGGCCTTGCCT
>JASBUY010000258.1 GCA_030147645.1 Aquabacter sp.
GCCCACGGCGGAAGCCACCGCGCCGCACAGAGCCTGCCGCCACCGCATTCCGGGAATGCATGACTGCAGCCCCAAAAGCCCCCGCCGATCTGCTATAGAGGCCGCGCCGTCGGAGACCTGCCATGACCCTGCCCTTGATTGCCCCGTCCATTCTCGCCTCGGACTTCTCCCGGCTGGGCGAGGAAGTGCGCGATGTCGCGGCGGCGGGCGCGGACTATATCCATCTCGACGTGATGGACGGGCATTTCGTGCCCAACATCACCTTCGGCCCGGACATCATCAAGTCGCTGCGGCGCTATACCGACAAGACCTTCGACACCCACCTCATGATCTCCCCCGTGGAGCCCTATCTTGAGGCGTTCGCGGCGGCGGGGTCGGACATCATCACGGTTCAGGTGGAGGCCACCGACCATCTCGACCGCTGCCTCCAGGTGATCCGAGGGCTCGGCAAGAAGGCCGGCGTGGCGCTGAACCCCGCCACCCATGAAAGCTGCCTCGAATACGTGCTCGACAAGGTGGACCTCATCTGCGTGATGAGCGTCAATCCGGGCTTCGGCGGCCAGGCCTTCATCCCCGAGGTTCTGCCCAAGATTTCCCGCATCCGCGACATGGTGCGCGGCCGCGACATCCGCATCGAGGTGGATGGCGGCGTCAATCCGCAGACCGGCGCGCTCTGCGCCAAGGCGGGCGCCGACGTGCTGGTGGCGGGCTCGGCCGTGTTCAAGGGCGGCATCGAGGGCTACCGCACCAATATCCGCGCCATCCGCGACAATGCCGCGAGCGCGCTCGGCCTGGTGGCCTGAGGCTTTCGGCACGGCACCGTCCCTTGCCGCTTGACGACCAGGAATAAAACGTTCGATTGTTTCCTCATCCGCCGCCCGCAAGAACGGCAGCCTCCGAGGAAATCCCATGGCCGACGCCTATGACGCCCTGGTCCGCGCCTTTCGCTGGACCCTTCCCGATCGGCTCAATATCGGCGTCGCCTGCAGCGATGCCCATGCCACCGGGGCGGGCCGCACCGCTTTGATCTTCGAGGAGGAGGATGGCAGCGTCCGCCGCTTCACCTTCGAGGATTTGAGCGCCCTCACCAACCGCTTCGCCAATGTGCTCACCGCCGCGGGCCTCGCGCGCGGCGACCGGGTGGGCGTGTTCCTGCCCCAGGCGCCGGAGACCGCCATCGCCCATCTTTCCGCCTTCAAGGCGGGGATGGTCTCGGTGCCGCTCTTCACCCTGTTCGGCGACGAGGCGCTGGAATACCGGCTCGCCGCCTCGGGCGCCAAGGCGCTGGTGACCGACCTTCCGGGCCTTGCCAAGCTCGCGCGGGTGAGGGACCGCCTGCCGGACCTGACCCATGTCTATGTCACCGGAGCGGATGCGGGCGGCGCCCTCTCCTTCGACGCCGCGCTGGCCCGCGCCTCCGACCGCTTCACCCCGGCGGATACCGGGCCGGACGACCCGGCCATCATCATCTTCACCTCCGGCACCACCGGAAACCCCAAGGGCGCGCTGCACGGGCATCGCATCCTGCTCGGCCACCTGCCCTGCATCACCTTCATCCATGAGGGCATGCCCCAGCCCGGCGACCTGCATTGGACGCCGGCTGACTGGGCCTGGATTGGCGGTTTGTTCGACGTGCTGTTCCCGACCCTCCATCTCGGCGTCCCGGTGCTGGCGCATCGTGCGAAGAAGTTCGACCCCGACGCCGCCATGGACCTCATGGTACGCCACAAGGTGCGCAACGTCTTCCTGCCGCCCACCGCGCTGAAGCTGATGCGCCAGGCGGACGTGCGCGCGCCCGGCCTCGCCCTGCGCTCACTGCTCACCGGCGGCGAGACGCTCGGCGCGGAGCTGGGGGCCTTCGTCCAGGACCGCCTCGGCGTGGAGGCGCGCGAAATCTACGGGCAGACCGAGTGCAATCTCGTGGTCGGGTCCAACTCCACCTATTTTCCGATCCGCCCCGGCTCCATGGGCAAACCCATCCCCGGGCACGATGTGCGCATCGTCGATGACGAAGGGAACGAACTGCCCGCCGGGGCGGAGGGGAATATCGGGATCAGGCGCGGGGATCCCGTGATGATGCTCGAATATTGGCGGAATCCGACGGCGACTTCCGGGAAGTTCTCGGGTGATTTCCTGCTCACGGGCGATCTCGGCCAGGCGGATGAGGAGGGCTATCTCTGGTATGTGAGCCGCTCCGACGACGTCATCACCTCCGCCGGCTACCGCATCGGGCCGGGCGAGATCGAGGAGTGCCTGCTGAAGCATCCGGCCGTCGCCTTCGCCGCCGTGGTGGGGATTCCCGACCCGGTGCGCACCGAGGCGGTGAAGGCCTGGGTGGTGCTCAATCCCGGCCATGAGGGCACGGACGCGCTCGCCGCCGAGCTTCAGGCCCATGTCCGCAACCGCTTGTCCGCGCACGAATATCCCCGCCATGTGGCGTTCACCGACGCGCTGCCCATGACTGCCACCGGCAAGATCCTGCGCCGCGACCTGCGGGCGCGGGGTTAGAGCACGTTCCGCTCTGACTGCATCGCAGTCGGAGCGGTAAAACGTTCTCTATCAATGAATTAGAGGGCGATTCACCGATCGGATTGAGTCAATCTGATCGGATCGCGCTCTAGCCCGCGCCCGGCCGCCTCACTTCAAGAGGTCAACCATGCTGGCCGGCTGGTTCAGGGGAATGGTGGTGATCTGCTTGCCGTCCAGCGGTGCCTTGGTCAGATCCAGCACCCGCGTCTGGTTGTTGTCATAGGTGCGGATCATGTAGCGCCGGGCCTTCAGATCCACCACGGCGGTCCATTCCGTGGTTTCGATGCCCGTGACCCCGCCCCCCGTCGCGGAATCCGCGGACGTGCGGATGATGCCGGGGGAGATGTCGAAATTATTGAGGATGTGGAAGGCGAGGCTGCTCGCCTCCGCGCTCGTCGCCGACACCGGGGCCGCCCGTGAATAGAGGAACGCCCGCACGAAGCGCGCGGGCGACGACATGTCGCCCGGCAGACCCGGCGCGCCCGCACCCGTGGAGGGCGGCGCGATGGTGAGGCTGCCAAGCTTCAAGGGCTGCGGGTTGAAGGCCGACAAAGAGAGGTAATTCCCAAGATTGGCCACATGCCAGTCGAAGGACGGGGCGTTGGTGAGCACGGTGGTCGGGTTGTCGTGCATCTGGAGCTGGCCGCCGATATACTCGATGACGAGGCTCGCGCCGCTCGCATCATGCAGCGTGATGTGCATGGGGGCCGGCATCTTCAGGGCATCGAGGATGGAGCGGTTCACCTTGATCTTGGGTAGTCCCTCTTTCACTTCCGCGACCGTGGCGAAATTGGTGAGGGCGTAGATTAAGACCTCGTGGGCCGCGATGGAGGACTTGCCCTCCGCCGCAGGCACATCCTGGTAGAGCGCGAGCCCCGGCAGATAGAGCATGCCCCCTGCGAGCCCGGCCTCGTTCACCCCATCGACAATCACCGGGAGGCCGAAGGCGTTGGTGCCGCCGGTACCGTATTTCGTGGTCCAGGACAGCCCCGTCCCGGCCTTTCCGTCCGGCCCCGTTCCGGTGATGCCAAAGTTGCGCGGGACGATGATGATTTCAGAATTCAGGGCGAGGCCGAATTCCAAGGTCCGGCCATACACGAAGCCGCCGTCCCCCGCCTTCAGGAGAAAGGACGTGCAGGCCCGCGCCTGCTGAATCGGCAGCAGTGTCGCGGCGCCGAGCGCCAAGGTGGCGGCGAGGGTGTGAAGGGCGCGTTTGAGCATTGTGACCTCCCATGCCCGGTCTGAACCGGCTCGAAAACCTAGCGGCTGCGCCCCCCGCCTGCCCAGCCTCGCACGCCTTCCGGATCAAAGATGTGATTGAAGATGCCAGCCAGGCACGCGGGAGGTGCGCATGGCCCCCGTCGGGTGCGCGGGAGGGCGCACCCTGGCCATTCCTATGGTCAGGGATTTCTGTAATGCTTCCAGCGCGGCCTCCGCTCCCGGACCTATCGGCTGGATCGAAATGGATCTCACCACCATCCGTCATGTCGCCCAGCCCGCCGCCCGCGCCGAGCTCCCCGCCTTTCTTGAAGGCGATAGCTTCCTGGCCGGGGGCACCTGGCTCTATTCGGAGCCGCAACCCCATCTGCGCCGGCTCATAGACCTGTGCGCGCTCGGCTGGGAGCCGCTCTCCATCGGGCCCGACGGGGTAGACATCGCCGCCACCTGCACTCTCGCGGCGCTGAACGCCGCCGTCTTCCCCGCGCATTGGCCCGCGGCGCGCCTCGTGGCGGAATGCTGCCGCTGCCTCATGGGGTCCTTCAAGGTGTGGAACATGGCGACCGTGGGCGGAAACCTCTGCCTCGCCTTGCCCGCCGCCCCCATGATCTCGCTCGCCGCCGGGCTGGAGGGAACCTGCCTCATCTGGTCACCGGACGGGAGCGAGCGCCGGCTCTCCATCTTCGACTTCATCACCGGCGCCCGGCAAACCGCGCTGCGACCCGGCGAGGTGCTGCGCAGCCTCCATCTGCCCGCCGCCGCCTTGCGCCGGCGCTCGGAAATGCGCCGTGCCTCGCTCACGAAGGAGGGCCGCTCGGCGGCCCTGCTCATCGGCACGCGCGGGGCCGAGGGGGATGTCACGCTCGCCGTGACGGCCGCCACCCCGCGACCGTTTCGCTTTCATTTTGAGCGGGTTCCTGACGCATCGCAGCTGCATGACACGCTCGAGACGGCGCTGTCTCCCGCCGCCTATCATGACGACGTGCATGGCGCGCCGGCTTGGCGGCGGCACATGACGCTGCGCCTCGCGCAGGAGATCCGCGCGGCGCTTGAAAGGGACGACGGGGGCAGCAGACCGGAGGGAGCCCGCCGCACATGACTCTGATCGTCAATGGCGCAGTTCTGGACGCCCATCCCCGGCCCGGCCAATGCCTGCGCACATTGTTGCGCGAACAGGGGTTTTTCGGCGTCAAGAAAGGCTGCGACACCGGCGATTGCGGCGCCTGCACCGTGCATGTGGAGGGCCGGCCCGTCCATAGCTGCATCTTCCCCGCCTTCCGCGCCGAGGGGCGGCACGTCACGACCATCGAGGGACTCGTCGCGGGCGAGGCCCTGCACCCCATCCAGGACGCGTTCATCGCGGCGCAAGGCTTTCAGTGCGGCTTCTGCACGCCGGGCATGATCATGACGGCGGTGACCCTCAGCGCGGAGCAGCGGGCGGATCTGGCCGGGTCGCTGAAGGGCAATATCTGCCGCTGCACCGGCTATCGCGCCATCGTGGACGCTGTGACCGGCATCGCCCATGCGGCGGGCCAAGCAGATGGCGGCGGCTGCGGCACCAGCCTGTCCGATCCCGCCGCGCGGGCCGTTGTGACGGGCGCGGCGCGCTACACGATGGATGTGCCGCACGGCCCGCTCGCCCACCTGAAAATCCTGCGTTCACCCCACGCCCATGCCCGCATCCGCGCCATCGACACGCGCGCGGCCGAGCGCTTGCCCGGCGTCATCGCCGTCCTGACCCATGCGGATGCGCCGGCGGCACATTTTTCCTCCGCGCGCCACCAGATGCCGGAGGATGACCCGGACGATCTGCGCGTGCTGGACGATGTGGTGCGCTATGTCGGCCAGCGGGTGGCGGCGGTGGTGGCTGAGAGCGAGGGCATAGCGGAAGAAGCCTGCCGGCTGATCCAGGTCGAGTATGACATCCTGCCGGCGGTGTTCGACCCCGCCTCCGCCTTGGCGGAAGGCGCGCCCGTGCTTCATCCGAAAGACAGCGGTGCCCGCATCGCGGACCCCGCCCGCAACATTGTCGCCGCGCTCCATGGCGAGGTGGGCGACGTGGCCGCGGGATTTGCGGCGGCGGATGTGGTCTATGAGGGCAGCTTTTCCTCCCAGCGCGTCCAGCACGCCCATCTGGAAACCCTCGGCGCCATCGGCTGGCTGGACGAGGGCGGCGTGTTGACGCTTCGCACCTCCTCGCAAGTCCCATTCCTCGTACGCGATGCGCTCGCCAACCTGTTCGACCTAGAGCCGGCGCGCGTGCGGGTTTTGTGCGGCCGCGTCGGCGGCGGGTTCGGAGCAAAGCAGGAGATGCTGACCGAGGACATTGTCGCCCTGGCCGTGCTGAAGACCGGCCGCGCGGTGAAGCACGAGTTCACGCGCGAGGAGCAGTTCACGGCCTCCACCTGCCGTCACCCCGTAACGGTCGGCGTAAAGCTCGGCGCCCGCCGCGACGGGACACTCACCGCGATGCAGCTCGATGTGGTGGCGGATGCGGGCGCCTATGGCAATCACAGCCCCGGAATCCTCTTCCACGGTGCGAATGAGGTGCTCCAGCTTTACAGTTGCCCCAACAAGAAGGCCGACGGCGTCTCGGTCTATACCAATACGATGCCGAGCGGCGCGTTCCGCGGCTATGGGCTCAGCCAGACCATTTTCGCGGTGGAAAGCGCGCTGGACGAATTGGCGCGCAAGCTGGGCCTCGATCCCTTCGCGCTGCGCCATCTCAATGTGGTGCGGCCGGGCGATGAGTTACGCTCCTATTCCGACCATCCCCATGACGTGGAGATGGACAGCTATGGCCTCGACCAATGCCTTGATT
>JASBUY010000269.1 GCA_030147645.1 Aquabacter sp.
GAAGGAGCGCGCCTTCGAGACCGCGTTCCATTATCTGCGAAACCGCGTGCTCGCCTTCGCAGCCCTGCCGCTGAAGACGCTCGACCACCTCTCCCTGCATAGCCACCTCCAGGCCATCGGCCGGCAGGAGGGCGCGAGCAAATCCACCCTCGCGGGCTGACCGAGGGCGGGCCCATCACGCGGCGCGCGGCGGCAGGACTTGACCTGCGGCACGCGCGCGCGCACAGGTGGGGCATGGATTTTGGCACTCTCGCCTTGTTCGCGGGCATCTTGACCCTGGCCGCGGCCGCGCCGGGGCCGGCGGTGATCGCCATCGTCGCCCGCACGCTCGCCCGGGGCCGGAGCGGCTCGGTCGCCTTCATCGCGGCGCTCGCGCTCGGCGACATGCTGTGGCTCGCAGCTGCCTGCCTGGGGCTGGCGGCGCTGGCGGCCGCGCTCGGCAGCCTCTTCATCCTGGTGCGCCTCGCGGGCGCGGCCTATCTGCTCTATCTCGCCTACCGCCTCTGGACCGCACCGGCCAAGCCGGCAGCGCTGGCCCCCGATGCGGAGCACCGCAGCACGCTGGAGCTGTTCGGCGCCGGCCTCGCCCTGTCCATGGGCAATCCCAAGACCATGGCATTCTATCTCGCGCTGCTGCCCACCTTGGTCGATCTCGGCCATCTGAGCGTGCTCGGCTTTATCGAAATGGCCGGCATCATTGCCCTGGTCCTCTCCCTGGTTTTCGCGGCCTATGTCCTGGTGGCGGACCGCGCGCGGCGTTTCATCGCCTCCTCGCGCGCCATGCGCTGGCTGAATCGAAGCTGCGGGATCGCCATGGCGGGCGCGGCGGTGACGCTCGCCACCAAATAACCGCCAGTTTGCGGTAATAAGAGTTCAACGCTTTCAACGATTCGAGACACCATCATGGCCGAGCCCGCGCCCGCGGCATCCCCCAACGATTACGGCGCCCAGTCGATCCAGGTCCTCAAGGGCCTCGATGCGGTGCGCAAGCGGCCGGGCATGTATATCGGCGACACCGATGACGGCTCCGGCCTCCATCACATGGTCTACGAGGTGGTGGACAACGCCATCGACGAAGCCCTGGCCGGCTATGCGCAGGAAGTGACGGTGACGCTGAATGCCGACGGCTCGGTCACCGTGACCGATGATGGGCGTGGCATTCCCACCGACCTCCATCCCGAGGAAGGGGTCTCCGCCGCCGAAGTCATCATGACCCAGCTGCATGCGGGCGGTAAGTTCAACCAAAATTCCTACAAGGTCTCCGGTGGCCTGCACGGTGTCGGCGTCTCGGTCGTGAACGCACTCTCCACCCATCTCGACCTGACGGTCTGGCGGGACGGGAAAGAGCATTACATGCGGTTCCGGCATGGCGATGCGGAGGCGCCTCTGAAGGTGGTCGGCGAGGCGCCGGCGGGCAAGCGCGGCACCCGCGTCACCTTCCTGCCAAGCCCGCAAACCTTCACCAAGATCGTGTTCGACTACGGCACGCTGGAGCATCGACTGCGCGAACTCGCCTTTCTGAATTCCGGCGTGCGCATCGTGCTCACCGATGCGCGCGGCCCGGAGCCGAAGGTCGAGGAACTGATGTATGAGGGCGGCGTCGAGGCGTTCGTGCGCTATCTCGACCGCTCCAAGCAGGCGCTCATCGCCAAGCCCGTTGTGATCCGCGCAGAGCGCGACGGAATAACAGTTGAAGCCGCCCTCTCGTGGAACGACGGCTATCACGAGAACGTCCTCTGCTTCACCAACAATATTCCCCAGCGCGACCGAGGCACCCATTTCACCGGTTTCGCCGCCGCCCTCACCCGTCAGGTCATGGGCTATGCCGAAACCTCCGGCGTGACCAAGAAGGAGAAGGTCTCGCTTTCGGGCGAGGACTGTCGCGAAGGTCTCACCGCCGTTCTCTCCGTGAAGGTCCCCGATCCGAAATTCTCGTCCCAGACCAAGGACAAGCTGGTCTCATCCGAGGTGCGGCCGGTGGTCGAAAGCCTGGTGGGCGAGGCGCTGAATACCTGGCTTGAGGAAAATCCCACCGAAGCCAAGGCGGTGGTGGGCAAGGTGGCGGAAGCCGCCGCCGCCCGCGAGGCCGCACGCCGCGCCCGCGAACTGACCCGGCGCAAGAATCCCCTCGACGTCGCCTCGCTCCCCGGCAAGCTCGCCGATTGCCAGGAACGCGACCCCGCCAAGTCCGAACTCTTCATCGTCGAGGGTGACTCGGCGGGCGGCTCCGCTAAGCAAGGCCGCGATCGTGCCTTCCAGGCCGTCCTGCCGCTGCGCGGCAAAATCCTCAATGTCGAACGCGCCCGATTCGACAAGATGCTGTCGTCCGAGCAGATCGGGACGCTCATCACGGCGCTCGGCACGGGCATCGGCCGCGATGACTTCGACATCGCGAAGCTGCGCTACCACAAGATCATCATCATGACCGACGCGGACGTGGACGGCTCCCACATTCGCACCCTGCTGCTCACCTTCTTCTTCCGGCAGATGCCGGAAATCGTTGAGCACGGCCACCTCTACATCGCCCAGCCGCCCCTCTACAAAGTGATGCGGGGCAAGTCCGAAAGCTACATCAAGGACGAGCGGGCACTGGAGGATTATCTCATCACCGCCGGGCTCGACGATGCGGGCCTTTATCTCGCGTCCGGCGAAGTGCGCACGGGTGCGGACCTCGCCGCAGTCGTGGAGGCCAGCCGGCAATTGCGGTCCGCACTGAATGGGCTGCATCCGCGCTATAACAAGGCTGTGGCTGAGCAGGCGGCGCTTGCCGGCGCACTGCGCCCCGGTCTCATCCTGGACGAAAGCGCCGCCGCGCAAGCCGGCGCGCGCGTGGCCGCACGGCTCGACCGTCTGGCGGAGGAAACCGAGCGCGGATGGGCGGCCGAGGTGGACGAAACCGGCATGCGCTTTGCGCGCACCGTGCGCGGCGTGAAGGAAGTGTCCGCCCTGGATTCTGCCTTCCTCTCCTCCCCCGACGCGCGGCGCCTCGATACGCTGGCGGGAGAAATGGAAGGGGTGTTCGACGGCGGCGCGACGCTGAAGCGCAAGAGCGAGGAAATCGCGCTGTTTGGCGCGGTGGACTTGTTCGACGCCGTGACCGATGCCGGCCGCAAGGGTCTGTCGCTGCAGCGCTACAAAGGCCTCGGCGAAATGAACCCCGACCAGCTCTGGGAGACCACGCTGGACGTGACCGCCCGGTCTCTGCTTCAGGTGCGTGTCAAGGAACTGGATGCCGCGGACGACCTCTTCAATCGCCTCATGGGCGATGTTGTGGAGCCGCGCCGCGAGTTCATCCAGGAGAATGCGCTGAAGGCCAGC
>JASBUY010000178.1 GCA_030147645.1 Aquabacter sp.
CCTTTGACCTTGGCGACCTCGGCCTTCAATTCCGGCACCAGGGAGAACAGATCGCCCACCAGGCCGTAATCGGCAACCTGGAAAATGGGCGCCTCTTCATCCTTGTTGATGGCGACGATGACCTTGGAGTCCTTCATGCCGGCGAGATGCTGGATGGCACCGGAGATGCCGACCGCGACATAAAGCTCGGGCGCCACCACCTTGCCGGTCTGGCCGACCTGCAGGTCGTTGGGGGCGTAGCCCGCATCCACGGCCGCGCGCGAGGCACCGACCGCGGCACCGAGCGCATCCGCGAGCGGCTCGATCACCTCGGAGAACTTCTCCTTGGACGCGAGGGCGCGTCCGCCGGAGACGATGATCTTGGCGGCGGCGAGTTCCGGCCGGTCGGACGCCGAGATCACTTCCTCGACGAAGCTCGACACGGCGGGGTCAGCGGCTGCGGCGACGCTCTCAACGGGGGCCGAGCCGCCCTCACCGGTGGCCGCGAAAGATGCCGTGCGCACCGTGATGACCTTCTTCGCTTCACCCGACTGGACGGTCTGGATGGCGTTGCCGGCATAGATGGGCCGCTCGAACGTGTCGGGCGACACCACCTTGATGATGTCGGAAATCTGCATGACGTCCAGCAGCGCGGCGACGCGCGGCAGCGCGTTCTTCACCATGGCGGTGGAGGGGCCGACAATGGCGTCATAGCCAGCCGCCAGCGACACCACGAGGGCCGCCAGGGGTTCCGCGAGACGGTGCGCATAGAGCCCGCCGTCGGCGAGCAGCACCTTCTCCACGCCCGAGAGCTTGGCTGCGGCGTCGGCGACGGCGCGGGCATTCTCTCCCGCCACCAGCACATGCACCGGAGCGCCGAGCGCGGCGGCAGCGGTCAGGGCCTTGGCAGTGACGCCGTTGAGGGTCTTGTTGTCGTGTTCGGCGATGAGCAGCGTCGTCATCAGAGCACCCCGGCCTCGTCCTTCAGCTTCGCCACCAGTTCGGCAACCGAAGCAACCTTCACGCCCGCCTTGCGGCCAGCGGGCTCGGCGGTCTTCAGCACCTTCAGGCGCGGCGCAATATCGACGCCATAGGCCTCGGGCGCGCGCTCATCGATGGGCTTCTTCTTCGCCTTCATGATGTTGGGGAGCGACGCATAGCGCGGCTCATTGAGGCGCAGGTCGGTGGTGACCACCGCCGGCAGCGTGAGCTTCACGGTCTGCAGACCGCCGTCGATCTCGCGCGTCACGGCCACGGAGCCGGTTTCGAGATCCACCTTGGAGGCGAAGGTGCCCTGGCCCCAGCCGAGCAGCGCCGCCAGCATCTGGCCGGTCTGGTTGCAATCGTCGTCGATGGCCTGCTTGCCGAGAATGACCAGGTCCGGCTTCTCGTGCTCGACCACGCCCTTCAGGATCTTCGCGACGGCGAGCGGCTCGGTGGTCACGTCGGTTTTGACGAGAATGCCCCGGTCGGCGCCCATGGCAAGCGCGGTGCGCAGCGTCTCGGTGGCCTGGGCCGGCCCGACGGAGACCGCAATCACCTCGGTCGCCTTACCCGCTTCCTTGAGGCGCAGCGCCTCTTCGACGGCGATCTCGTCGAACGGGTTCATGGACATCTTCACGTTGGCGAGTTCGACACCGGAACCGTCCGATTTCACGCGGACCTTCACGTTGTAGTCGACGACTCGCTTCACGGGGACGAGGATCTTCATGCGGCACGCGCTCCCTGGCCCGGCTTGGAGTGCGACCCGTCTTCCCCTGGCCCCGCGACACTGCACGGAGGGCGCGGATCGCTCTCGCTCATTCGTCTGGAGACTGATTCACCACCCGGACTGATGCAATCCGGATGGATCAGGCTCTGGTCTGGTCAAAGCGCTGGAAAAGCTTCCCGCGCGCCCGGTCGCGGCTGCGGAGGCCGCAGCGCAGCAAACCTTGGGGGCGGCAACGTAGGAGTGGCCCTTAACCCTGTCAACGCCGATGGAACCGCCTTCTCACTTCTCCCGGAAGGAGTGCGTCAAGGCGTCCGTCAGGGGACGCGTCAGATAGCTCATGACGCTGCGCTCGCCGGTGCTGAAGATCACCTCAGCCGGCATGCCGGGCCGCAGGCGGTTCTTCATCTCGTCGGGGATGTCCGTGTTGTTCACGGCCACCACCGCTTGATAATAGGGCTGGCGGGTCTGCTCATCCATGAGCCGGTCGGGCGAGACGCTGCGCAGCTGGCCGAGGATCAGCGGCGTGGTGCGCGCATGGAAGGCCGGGAACCGCACCTCTACCTGATCGACCCCGCCATGCAGGCGGTCGATATCGGTAGTTGGTACCTGGGCGTCCACAATCAGTTCGTCATTCTGCGGCACCACTTCCAGCATGGTGTCGCCGGGCCGCACCACCGCGCCAACCGTGTAGATCTTGGGATTGATGTTCTGCACGATGCCCGTGCGGGGGGCGCGAATGTCGATGCGCTTCAGCACGCTCTCGGAGATGTTCAGCTTTTCCTTGAGGTCCGCGATCTTCTGCCGCGTCTCGACGATCTGCTGGGCCACCTCCTCCTGCTGCTTCTGCATGATCTGCTGGATCTGCATCCGCATTTCAGAAATGGTCGCCTGGGCCTTGGCGCTGTCAGCGATGTTGCGTCCGATCACACCCTGGAGGCGGGCCTTCTCGCGCTGGAGTTGGGCGAGGCGGGATTTGGAGACGAGGCCCTTGTCGGAGAGCTTCTGGATGCCGGCGAGCTCGTCGTCGCAATAGAACAACTGCTCCTCGGCCGAAGCTTTTTCGCGCGCGAGGCCATCGATTTCGGTCTCGCCCTGCACGACGCGCTGGTTGAGGATGCCGATCTGCCCTTCCAAGGAGGCCTTGCGGTCGCGGAACTGGGCCTGCTGGTCGGCGATGGCGGCTTTGACCACCGGAGAGTCGCTGCGGGCCAGCAAGACCGCCGGAAAAGTAATGGCGGCCGCCATGTCGCGCTCGGCTGCCAGCCGGGCTTCCGTGGCAAGCAGCGTGTCGAGCTGGGCGCGGACGGAATCGTAATTGGCCAAAGAGGAGGTGGGATCGAGGCGGAAGAGGACTTCCCCGGCCTTCACCTGCTGGCCGTCCTTCACCAGGATTTCGGCGACTATGCCGCCCTCCAGATGCTGGACCACCTGACGCCGGCTCTCCACGGACACAACGCCCGGCGCGATCACGGCGCTGTCGATGGAGGCGAGGGCCGCCCAGCCGCCGCACACGCCGAAGGTGAGAATGATCAGCCCGTATCCCTTGGCGGCCACGCGCCGAAAATCCGAGCTGGGGCGCGGCGCGGGCATGCCCGAGGCGGCATCGTGGGTGGTGTTGTCCGGCGGCACGGGCGGCAGTATGGCATTCTTCACCTGCCCGAGCTTCTGCCGCGCTTCCGCGAGCAACGGACCGGCCTTTTCGGGCAAGTTGCGCGCCATGGAATCCTGCGCATTGCCCAGCAGGGTTTTCAGGCGCTGAATGCTCGATTCAGCAGGCTCCGGCTCTGCGAACCCGGCCGGCTCTTCCCCACGGGCACCGGGGGCAGGGCCGCTCTGCGAAGCGGTGCGCAGCGGGCGCAGAGGGTCGCGCGCGGGGTCTTTCGGGGTCGAGGGGTCCGTGGGACGGAGCGGGTCCGACATCTCACGCCTCCAGCGGTTTGGTTTGCGCCGGCGTCACGTTGACCTCCGGCTTCACAAGGCGCGGGCCGAGCACCTTGGCGAGGACTTCGTCCCGCGGGCCGAAGCCATGCACGGCGCCTTCGTTCAGCAGCAGGATCATGTCGCACAGGCCGAGACTGTTGGTCTTGTGCGTCACCAAGACGACAGTGGACCCGGCGGCCTTCAAAGCCTGGACGGCATTGGACAGGGCTTGTTCGCCGGCCGCGTCGAGGCTGGCATTGGGCTCGTCGAGCACGATGAGGGCCGGCCGGCCATAGATGGCGCGCGCCAGCGCCACGCGCTGGCGCTGGCCGCCGGACAGCGAGCCGCCGCCTTCGCCGATCTCGGTATTGTAGCCCTGCGGAAGACGCTGGATCATCTCGTGGACGCCGGCCATTTGCGCGGCCTCGACGATTTTTCCATCGTCGCGCTGGCCGAAGCGACAGATATTGTCGGCGATGGTGCCGGCGAACAGTTCCACGTCCTGCGGCAGGTAGCCGAGGGCGTGGCCGAGCTGTTCGGGCTCCCAGTGGGAAAGTTCGGACCCGTCGAGGCGCACCGCGCCCGCGGAGGGTGGCCAGACGCCGACCATGGCGCGGGCCAGGCTCGATTTGCCCGCCGCGCTCGGGCCGATGATGCCGAGCGTTGCGCCGGCGGGGACGGCGAAGGACACGCCCCGCAGGACCGGCACATCGCGTCCCGGCGCATGGACCACGAGGTTTTCCACCTGGACCGCGCCTTTGGGATCGGGCAGTCGCATGCGGGCCGAGGAGGCCGGCAGCGAGCGGAGCAATTCCTGAACCCGGCGATAGGCCGAGCGGGCGGAAACGATGCCCTTCCAGTTTCCGATGGCGGCCTCGATGGGCTGGATGCATCGGCCGCAGACGATGGACGCCGCGATCATCATGCCGGGCGATATCTCGCGATTAATGGCAAGATAGGCTCCGAGCCCGAGGATCAGGCTCTGCATGAAGACGCGGTTGAACTTGGTGGCCGAGACCAGCAGCGCCCCCCGGTCGGACGCCAGTCCCTGCCAGCCGAGGGCCGCCGCGCGATGCTGGCTCCAGCGGTCGCGCAACTGGCGCACCATGCCCATCGCCTGGAGCACCTCGGCATTGCGGAAGGTGGTCAGCGCATGGTTGTTGGCGGAGATGTTCGCTTTCGTCGCGCGGTCCAGGATCGGGCGGGTGGCACGGTCGTTGGCCACGGCGAGCACGCCGGAGATCACGCACGCCACCACCACCAGGATGCCGTAGAGCGGGTGCAGGAGTGTGGCGAAGATGATGTAGATCGGCACCCACGGCACGTCGCAGAAGGCGATGAGGCCGGCGCCCGCGAAGAAGTCGCGCACCGTGTCCACATCGCGCAGCGCCTGCACATGGGCCGGCGAGGGCCGGCGAAGCGAGGCGCGCTGAACCGCGTCGAAGGCCTGCTCCTTCACATTGTCATCGAACTTCACACCCGCGCGCACAAGCATCTGGGTCCGCAGCCCCTCCAGCGCCGAGCCGACCGCATAGAGAGCGGCGACGATGATCGTGAGCAGGATCAGGGTCTGGATGCTGCGGGAGGACAGGACGCGATCATACACCTGCATCATGTAGATGGAGCCGGTCAGGCCCAGCAGATTGATGAAAAAGCTGAAGGCAATGACGCTCCACATGGCGGGCTTGACCGCCACCAGCGCGAGATCCAGCGCGGTCGGCTGTGGAGTTCCTGGCGCCCCCTGCGCCGCGATCGGCTGTGCCATTTAAAACCCTTTCGATGCCGCCCCCCGCGAGGCGTCGAAGGTCCGACAATCCTTTGCTTGTCGCCGCAAACCCCCTGCCTTGCAAGTCTGCTGCCCTGCGGAAAGCGTGTGGACGGCTAAAACTCCGTGAAACCGCCGCGAATCTCGCCACCGGGGACACCTCTCGGCGTTCGCACGCGCGGCATGGGGTTTCGCTGCCGCACAAATCCCTTCTAAAGTAGTAGGGACAATCTGGGGTGGATGGCCATGTCGAGTGCGGTCTGGGCGGTGATCGGGGAAGCGACGGACGAATCCAGCGAGAAGGACCGGCCGCTGCGCGACGACATCCGCAGGCTAGGGCGCCTTCTCGGCGATACCGTCCGCGCGCAGGAGGGCGAACCGGTCTATCACCTGGTGGAAATCATCCGGCGCACCTCCATCCGCTTTCACCGCGACGCGGACGAGGGCGCGCGGCAGGAGCTGGAAACCATCCTCGCCACCCTCTCGCCGGACGTCGCGGTGCAGATCGTGCGCGCCTTCAGCTACTTCTCCCACCTCGCCAACATTGCGGAGGACGTGCACCACATCCGCCGCAACCGCGCCCACGAGATCGCCGGCTCCGCGCCGCGTCCGGGAACGATGGCCAACGCCTTTGCCCGGGCGGCGCGTGAAGGGGTGTCGGGCGCGGACCTGCGCCGCTTCTTCGCCGAGGCATTGATCAGCCCCGTTCTTACCGCCCACCCGACCGAAGTGCGCCGCAAAAGCACGCTCAACCGGGAAATGCAGATCGCCCGCATCCTCGACGAGGCCGAGCGCATCGCCGCCACCCCGCGCGAAGCCGCCGCCCAGGAGGACGCGCTGCGCCGCGCCATCCTGACTTTGTGGCAGACGGCGCTGCTGCGGCGCATCAAACTGACCGTGATGGACGAGGTCACCAATGGCCTGTCCTATTACGACTACACCTTCCTGGAAGAGCTTCCCCGCCTGTTCTGCGACATCGAGGATCAGCTCGACGCCCTCGATCCGGACGGGGAAACGGACCTTCCCTCCTTCCTGCGCATCGGCTCCTGGATCGGCGGCGACCGGGACGGCAATCCCTTCGTCACCGCGGAGGTGCTGCGCGAGACGGTGACTATGCACCGCGCGCGCATCATGCGCTTCCACCGGGAGCAGTTGGACCTTCTGGCAGCTGAATTGTCGTTGTCCGGCCGCCTGGTACAGGTGTCCGACGAGATGCAGGCGCTCATGGACCTTGCCCACGACCAGGACATGAGTGCGCGCGAGGAGCCCTATCGACTGGCCCTGTCCGTGGTGCGCGCGCGCCTGGAGGCAAGCGCGGCTGCGCTGGAAGGGCGTCCCGCGCCGGCCGTTTCGGGGCTGGGCCCGTATGCGGACGCGAAAGCGTTCAAGGCAGACCTCGACATCATCTCCCGTTCGCTCATCGCCAACGGCTCGCGGGCGCTCGCCCAGGGCCGGCTGCGCTCGCTGCGCCGTGCCGCCGACGGCTTCGGCTTTCATCTTGCCGCGCTCGACCTCAGGCAGAATTCCGACGTGCATGAACGCACCGTCGCGGAACTGTTGGAAGCCGTGGCGCCCGGTACGGCCTATGAAAGCCTGGACGAGGAAGCGCGCATTGCGCTGCTGGCCGGCGAACTCGCCAACGCCCGCCCTCTGGCCTCGCCCTATTTGTCCTATGGCGAGGAAACCCGCTCCGAGCTCGCGATTTTCCGCGCCGCCGCCGAGGCCCACGAAGCTCTCGGGGAAGCGGTGATCCCCAATTGCATCATCTCCAAGACCGAAGGCGTCTCCGACATGCTGGAGGCCGCCCTTCTGCTGAAGGAGGTCGGCCTCGTTCGGGCCGACGGCACCAGCGCCATCAACGTGGTCCCGCTGTTCGAGACCATCGGCGACTTGCGCGCCTGCGCACAGGTGATGGATCGCCTCTTCGCCCTGCCCGCCTATCGCGCCCTGGTGCGCAGCCGGGACGATGTGCAGGAAGTGATGCTCGGCTA